>PHBF01000212.1 GCA_002841905.1 Deltaproteobacteria bacterium HGW-Deltaproteobacteria-17 | reverse complement strand
CTTGCGTTCTGCGACCTGCTGAGGCTCCTCAACGCCACGCGCGACATGCTGCGCTCGGCGCAGGTGCTCCAGGACGCCGCCTTCTCCCGGCTGGTCGCGGGGCTGCAGCCCTTGTCCCAGCTGCGGATCCTGCTCGAGGAGACCGTCGACGACGAGGGCCACGTCAAGCCCGGCGCGTCCAGCGAGCTCTACGGGCTGCGGGCGCGCCGCGTCCACCTGTACAAGGATCTTTCGACCCGTCTGGAGCGCATGCTCGAACGACGTGAATACCAGGAGGCGCTCCAGGACAAGTTCGTCACCGTGCGCGAGGGGCGCTTCGTGCTCCCGGTGAAGAGCTCCTACCGCCATCAGGTCAAGGGGGCGATCCACGGCACCTCCCAGTCCGGCCAGACCGTGTTCATCGAGCCCCAGGAGGTCGTGGACGCCAACAACTGGCTGCGTGAGATCGACGTGGACATCGAGGTCGAGGAGTTCCGCATCCTGGCCGAGCTGGCGTCCCACGCGGCCCATGAGACCGCGGCGCTCCGAGAGAACGAGCGGCTCCTGCTGGCCATCGACGGCTGGATCGCCGCGGCGCGCCTGGCCGAGGCGCTCCACTGCGCGCCGGTGCAGTTCTCTGAGGACGGGCGCTTCGAGTTGATCGAGGCGCGGCATCCGCTGCTGGTGCGTGCGGGCGTGGCCGTCGTCCCCAACACCATCGCCCTCGAGGCCGGACGGGTCATGGTCATCACCGGCCCCAACGCCGGCGGCAAGACCGTGGTCATCAAGACCGCCGGGCTCCTGGTCATGATGGCCCGCATGGGCCTGCCCATCCCCGTGAAGCGCGGCTCGACGTGCCCGTTCTATGAGGACATCCACACGCTGATCGGCGACGATCAGAGCCTCTCCTCCCACGTCAGCACGTTCTCGGCCCAGATCCTGCACCTGCAGAAGGTTCTGGCCGCGGCCCGCCCCGGGCACCTGCTGCTCCTCGACGAGCTGGCCACCGGCACCGATCCGCAGCAGGGCGCGTTCCTGGCCCAGGCCGTGCTCGAGAGCCTCGTTGAGCGCGGCATCGCCACCCTGGTGACCACCCACTTCACCAGCCTCAAGACGCTGGCGCTGATGGATGCGCGGTTCGTGAACGTCAGCGTGGGCGGCAACGCCCTGCGGCCGGACTACAAGCTGGTGTCGGGGGAGCCCGGCACCTCCGAGGGCATCACGGTCGCCCGCCAGCTCGGCCTGTCCGAGGGGATCATCCGCCGAGCGCAGCAACTGGCCCAGGACGGGGACTCCCGCGTGGATTCCCTGATCGCCGAGATCTCCACGCTGCGCAGGCAGTTGATGGCCGAGCAGGAGGCCGTGCGCGTCGAGCGCACCGAGCTGGCCCGCAGGTCCGCCGAGGTCGAGAAGGAGCGGGCGCGCCTGGAGCGGGAGCTGCGGGAGGTCCGCCGCAGCACCCTGGACAAGACCCTGCAGGAGCTCAACAAATGCCGCACGGTCATCGCCCGCCTGACCGAGAAGGCGAAGACCCCCGACGCGGATCCCGCCGGCCTGTCGGCCAGCCTCGCCAAGGTGGGCGCCGACCTCGACGCCCTCGAGCGCCGGGACGCGGGCCCGTCACCGGATCCGGCCACGCTGGCGCCCGGACAGAAGCACCACTCCCGCTCCCTGCGTCACGTCGTCGAGCTCCTGGAGGTGGATCACAAAAAAATGTTCGTGAAGGCGAGGGCAGGGAACCTCGTGACCCAGCTGGCCTTCGACGACCTCGAAGTGCGCTCCGCGGAGACCGAGAAGAAGCCGCGCGCGGCCAAGGCGAAGGCCCCGAAGGCGGCGCCGGCGCCGGTGTCCCAGCCCGACGTGCTGGAGGACGGCGCCTCCAAGGAGCCGTTCCTCTCACCGGCCAACGCCCTGGATCTGCGCGGTCAGCGCGTGGAGCCGGCGCTGTTGGCCCTGGAGCGCCACCTCGATCATCTCTTCCGTGACAACCAGGCGGGGTTCCTGGTGATCCACGGCTACGGCAGCGGCCTGCTGTGCAGCGCCGTGCGCGAGCATCTGCGCGCGTCCTCCTACGTCGCGTCGTTCAGGCCCGGTGGCCCCAAGGAAGGCGGGGACGGCGTCACGGCCGTGTTCCTGACATGACCGCGCCTCCAGAGAAGCCCGCAAAAAAGAAGACCCGCCTGGGCCGGCTGTTCTTCTGGTTGGCCGTCCTGGGTGGTCTCTATGTGCTTTTTTTGATTTTCCGCCATGATCTGGTCCAGTGGATGCGCGGCACCCCCGCGGTGTGGGCCGTGTACTCCCACATCGCCGACCAGATCTCCGAAAAGACCCTCCTGGGTCTGGCCTACGCGGGCTTCTTCGGCTCCCTGTTCTTCATCCTGATTCCCCTCGAAGCGGTCTTCTTCTACTACCTCGCGTTGGAGCACCACGCCGCCCTCGTGGTCCTGATCATGCTCTTCTCATCGGTGCTGGGGCTGGCCGTGGACTATCTGATGGGGCGCCTGGTGGGCGAGGGCCTCCTGATGCGCTACGCCGAGGAGCGCTTCACCAAAACCAAGCGCTCCATGGACCGTTACGGCGGATTCATTGTGATCGTGGCCAACATCATCCCTTTCCTCCCCGTGCAGATCATCAGCGTGGTCATCGGAGCCACCCGCTTCGGTCTCCGCAGGTTCCTCATCTACACGCTGATCGGGCGGGGCGCCTACCTCGTGCTGCTCTGGTATGCCGCCGACTTCTTCAAGAACCTGATGCGCTACCTGCCCTGACCACCCTGCGGGCTGTGACGGAGCATCCAGCAGGCGTGACAGAAGTCCACGAAGCCGTCCGGGGCCTCGAGGGAGAGGAGGGCGGCGAGGCGGGCAGGGCCGCCGGTGGCGATGGCGTGGGCAGCGGCGTGCTTTTCGAGTTCGAAATCCATAAAGAATTTCTTTAATGATACAATCTTCATGTCCGCCAGGGGAAACCCGGGGCAGATGTTCAGGAAGCCTCGAACGTCGAGAAAGAGGCTCCGGGGGGATGCAAACGACAGGAACGGACAGGCGTCAAAGTCCTCGAGCCGCCAGCGTGCCTGGTGGGCGGTGCACTCGACGGCGGCCCGCCCGCGAAACATCAGGGGGCCGGCAAGAACATGGTGATCGGCAAATAAATAATCCGGTGGCGCCGAAGGCGTCTTGGGCTCGATGCGCGCCAGGCGCAGGTCCACGCCGAGCTCGGAGGCCATGGGCGCGAGCTGGTCCGAGAAGGCTGCAAAAGGCGTGGCGCCGTGGTAGGTGTCATCGGACAGGATCACCTGTTTGAGCCCCACGTCGGCCAGGTACCGCAGCGTCAGGCGGAACTCCTCGGGGCCGGTGATCCAGTAGCCGTTGGTCCACACGGCGGGCCACAGGTTGCGCCCTGCGGCCTCGTGCACGAGGTTGCGCAGCATCGGAAAGTACAGGAACGGTTCTCCGCCCGTGAAGACGATGCGCTTTTTCGCCACCACGGACATGTGGTGGATCCACTTGCGCGCCAGCGTGAAGGGCACCACGGTGTGCCCCGACGGCGAGCACGACGAGAAGCAGTGCGGGCAGGCGTTGGTGCACCGGTCGGTGAGCTGGAGGTACCAGGTTTCGAGGGAGGAGGCGTTCATGCTCATGCCGCCATCGTTCTACCACGGAGACGGGAACCGAAGGAAGATGCGGGAGAAGTTTTTATCGCGGGACCTGTGGAAAAGGGAGGTGTACTTGACGGGCAGGCCAAACGCCGCTTGACCGGCCCGGTAGAGTCGACTAAGATTCTTCATCATCAGGAGGCGCAGCCATGACAAAGACTTTTTTCATCATTATAATGGGCATTATGTTTTCGATTCAATTCTCCATTGCATGCACACCGGAGAAAAAATCAAGCAACAACGCCAACAACGTCAATAACGTGAATAATAACACGACCGACGTGGACCAGGACGGCTTCACGGTCGAACAGGGTGACTGCGACGACAACAATGACCAGATCCATCCGAACGCGATCGAGGTGGCCGACGGCGTCGACAACGACTGTGACGGCTTCACCGACGACGATTACGACGGCGACGGGTTCGGCGTCGCCGACGATTGCAATGACAGCGATGCGTACATCAATCCCGGCGTGGCCGAAGCATGCAATGACACCATCGACAACAATTGCAATGACCTCATTGATGAGGAGCCGTGCCAGGGTGGTAACACCTGTCCCGACGAAATGAAGCTCGTGTACGTCATCGAGCGCGACAACAAGGATCTCTACACCTTCGATCCGGCCACGCTGACCTTCAGCCTGGTGGGGACCCTGGACTGCGGAGACACCAACACGCCTGGCTCCATGGGCATCGCCCGCGATGGCACCGCCTGGGTGCTGTTCTCCGACGAGACCCTGTACGAGGTCGACACCGACACCGCGGCCTGCACGCAGACCCCGTACTCCGACGCGGCGACGGGCTTCGGCGCCTTCGGCATGGGCTTCTCCTCGGACTCCGCGGGTTCGGTCGATGAGACCCTGTTCGTCGCCAACGCCGACACCCTGGGCGTCCTGGATCGCTCCAACTGGACCATCTCCGAGCGTGGATCCATGTCCAGCCAGGCCGAGGTCACCGGCAAGGCCAACGGGGAACTGTGGGCCATCCTGCCGCTGGAGGCCCGCATGGTCCGCCTCGACAAGGCCAACGCCGACGAACTGGAGACCTATGATCTGGCGAACTTCCCGGATCCGATGAACATCGACACGTTCGCGTTCGCGCACTGGGGCGGCAGCCTCTGGGTGTTCATCCGCGAGAGCGGCATGGGCAACACCACCGATATCTACCAGTTCAACGAGAGCCACACGTTCACCCGGGTCCGCCAGGACATCGGCTTCACCATCGTGGGCGCGGGCGTCTCCACCTGCGCGCCCATCGTCGTCGAATAGGCCGAAGAAGAAAACGAAGAAGAAGAAGAAGAAGAAGAAGGGGAAACGAAGGCGAAGAATTTTTTGCCACGGAACACGCGGAAAGATCGAACAGGGAGTGCGCAAGCTCTGCTTGCGTGCATACTCAATTCGCTTCAATGGAAAGCCCAACACCGGCGGGGGATTTTGCCGCACACGTCGAGTTGACATAATATCGATTATCGGAACTTCAAATACCACGTCGGGGAGGGGCCGAAAACCCTGAAGTTCCCATCCCCCCGGTCTTCTCCGAATTCCCCCTCCGTCTTCTCCGCAGTCTCTCTTCTCTTCAGTGACTCTTGGCGAGTCTTGGCTTGCGGCGCTGGAACACCACCGACCGCACCCCGAAGGTCTGCTCGAGGAACGAGGTCACCTGGTGGTTGAGGTCAACCTGCACGGGCACGGCCACGAGGGACTCCCACCGTGGCGCCAACGTGCACCGGAACACAATCTGGACCTGCCCCGGATGGGCGCGCCCCACCTGGGACAGTTTGTCCATCCATTGCCCCTTCAGGATCGAAGGCTCGGCGTTCTGCAGATCCACGTCGATTTGTATGAACTTGACATCCTTCTGCCGGGCCACCGTGAGGCGCTCCACCTCCGAGAGCCGGAACGTCTTGCGCGCGTTGCCGTCGCGGTCACGGGAGATCTCCATGTTTCCGGTGAACAGCAGCGGCTCGCCGAGGGCCAGCTTCTTCTCCAGCTTCTCCACGTTTTTTGAGCCGATGTGGAACTGGAGCAGC
>PHBF01000211.1 GCA_002841905.1 Deltaproteobacteria bacterium HGW-Deltaproteobacteria-17 | reverse complement strand
CGGTCGACTCGAACACACGGAAATGCTCCTCGGATACGAACACGGGGAGCCCCGGCGGGAGGCGTCGTCGCTGCGCCCGGACCAGCTCGGGGCGGCGATCCCCGAGGGCCAGGATCGCCAGCGGCGGAAACTCGAGCTCCAGTTTCAGCGCCTCGACGTCGAGCAGCAGCTCCTCGACTCCGGCCTCGTAGGTGGGGATCTCGCGGAACTCCAGGAGCACGGATTCGACCTGTTCGAGCACCGTGCGACAGAGCTTCTCGAAACAGGCCGGCGTGGTCGGGGTGTCCCAGCCGGCGATGCGACAGAACCTGCACAGGTATGCCTCCTCCTCGCCTGAGGCCTCGTCGAAGGGCGGCAGGGAGAACCAGGTGGAGGCGATGTGGGCCGCGATCGCCAGCTGCGAACTCTGGAGCGGATCGCTGTGGGCCTTGACCAGCCGCAACGCGAAGAGCGTCTGCACGGTGCGCCCATAGGTGACGGGGACGGTGGCGTACCTCACGAAGACCCGCGGCTCCGTCTCCGGCGCCGTGGAGCACGCCGTCGCAAGCCCCAGTTGAAGCATCCAGAAGGCCAGGAACGCGCGAAACCAGGTCATTTGCGCTTCTTGCTTGACTTGCGGGGGGCCGCCTTCGGGGACGGCGCCTCCGGGGCGGAGCCCGGGATCACCGACGCCGCCGGGAGCTTCCGGCGGATGCTCCAGATCATCCATGCCACGCCGGCCAAAAACAGCGGGATCGACAGCAGCTGGCCCATGGTCAGCCCGCCGACCTCCTTGAGATCCCCCTGGAACTCCTTGAAGAACTCCACGATGAAGCGCGCCATGAAGTACAGCATCAGGAACAGCGCGATCAGGAGGCCCCGCGGCCGCTTCTCGCCGAGCTTGCGATCCACGAGCAGCAGGATGCCCAGGATCGCGCCGCCCATCAGGAACTCATAGAGCTGGCTCGGGTGCCGCAGCGGGACCTGGTCCAGGGGCAGCATGCGGTCCTCATGACACAACGGAAAGCGGACACCCCAGGTCTGGTCGGTGACACGCCCGACGATCTCGGAGTTGAAGAAGTTGCCCAGGCGCACGAGCGCGGCGCCCGTGGCGGCCGAGAACGCGAAGCGATCCCCGAACTCGGCGAACGACATCCCCTTCTTGCGGGCAAACCACCACCCGGAAACGATCAGGCCCAGCGTCGCTCCGTGGCTGGCCAGCCCGCCCTTCCAGAACTTGATGATCTCCGCCGGATGGCTGAAGTAATATCCAGGCTCGTAGAACAGGATGTGTCCCAGCCGGGAGCCGATGATCACCGCGAGCATGCCCGGGATGACGAAGTCGCTGACGTCCTGCTCCTTCCAGCCCACACGCATCATCTGCCAGCGCAGGAAATAGAAGCCGCCGATGAACACGCCCACGAACAGCAGCCCGTAATAACGCACCGCGAAGGCGCCTAGCCTGAAGATCTCCGGATTGGGTTCCCACGTCAACGTCATGAATTCAGACTCCTGCAGGCACCGCCGGCCTCACGGACCAGGGTCTGCGAACGATCGGGGCCCCAACTGACCAGGGACACCCGGGTCGCCGTGAAACCCTCCAGAAAAGAAATGTATTCCTGAAGCTCCTCAGGCAGGACCGCGTCGTCGGACGGGGTGCGCCAGGGTGCGAACGTACGGTAGACGGGCTTCAACTGCGCAGCCCGGTACGGATCGCAGGGGAAGTCCGCGAGCACGGTGCCGTCGGCGTCCTCGTACGCGACGGCCACCTTGATCTCCGGGAGGTCGCACAGGACGTCGACCTTGGTCAGGGCCAACTGACTGCAACCCACGAGGCGGACGGCCTTCTTCAGGGCCACCGCGTCGAGCCAGCCGCAGCGCCGGAGCCTGCCGGTGGTCGCTCCGTATTCACCGCCGAACGCGGCCAGGTGCTTCCCCGTCTCGTCCTCGAGCTCGGTCGGGAACGGACCGTTGCCCACGCGGGTGGTGTACGCCTTGCAGACGCCGACGACGTCGCTCACCATGCCGTTTCCCAGCCCGATGCCCGACAGCAGCCCGCCGAAGATCGTCGAGGACGAGGTCACGAAGGGATAGGTGCCATGCAGCGAATCCAGCATCACGCCCTGCGCCCCCTCGAGCAGGACGATGCGCCCCTCGGACATGGCGCGGGCGGTCTCCAGGCTGACATCGGTGAACATCGGCACGAGCCAGTCGGCGACCTGCATCAACTCGGCGAAGAGATCGGACGGGGAGATCACAGGCTCCTTTCCCAGCTCGAAGATCGGCAGATAATCGAGATGAAGGGCCTCGAGGGCCGTCTTCAGGAGCTCCGGATGGGCAAGCAGGGCCAACGGGATGCCAAGCCGCGAGGCCCTGCTCTCATAGGCCGGACCGATGCCGCGCAGCGTGGTGCCCAGGGCGTCAGGGCGCGCCTCACGGACGTGCTCTATGGCCTTGTGCCAGGGCAGGATCAGCATCGCCTGGGGATCCACGCCCACGCGCGTCCTCACCCGCGGCGTGCCGAACTGCTCGAGCACGTCGAGCTCCTCACGGAGCCTGGCGGGCTCGATCACCATGCCCGCGCCCAGCAGACAGCGGGAATACTCATGCAGGATGCCGGACGGCACCAGATGCAGGACGGTCTTCTTTCCCCCGCGGATGATCGTGTGACCGGCGTTGGAGCCTCCCGCCGCCCGGACGACGAGATCCGCCTCGGCCGAAAGCACGTCGACGATCTTCCCCTTGCCTTCATCACCCCATTGCATTCCGACTACGGCCTTCACGGGCATGGACGTTCTCTCTTACTGCCCCTTTCGGGGCGGTTCGGATGATCCCTTCACGACACGCTGCAGCTCCTGCAGGCACTGCTGTTGACCGGCAGGCGACTGCTTCCAGGCCTCGAGCTGGCGCATCGGCCCCTTCTCGATGGCGGCGAGCGCATCCTTCACGGCCTTGGACGGGCGCGCCTTCCGGAGGATCTCCAGGGCCACATCAAGTTCCTTCCGTGCGCCCTCCGCGTCACAGTAATGCTCCAGCAGGAGGACCGCTTTCAACCGGTGGGTATCATAGTAGAGCCGGTCAAAGTCAATGGATTTCTGGATGGCATCGAGCGATTTCTGGTACTGCGAATGGGCCTGGGCACCCTTTCCGGCGTCCTCGAAGGCGCGGGCCAGCGCATAATGGGCCGTGAAGAGGCGCGAATAGGCGCTCTCGGGGTTGGTGTTGTCGGGCACCCCCAGCCTCGCCGTGCGCAGCAGCAGCTCGAGGACCTCCATGCGGCTGTACGGTGCCAGGAAACCCTCGGGGAGGCGCGTGAGAATGTGGCCGGCGTGGGCGGCGTTGTACAGGGATTCGCCCGGATTCCCGGTCCTGTGAACCAGCCGGATGTCGCGGATCACGGCCCCGGCCGCCTCCTTCATCTTCTCGCCAACTTTTTCATTCAGCGCCTTCTCCTTGCGCTGCAGCGCCTCCCGGACCTGCCCTGCGGCCTGACGCAACTGGACCAGCGCGGCGCCCGCGTCCGGGGACATCTTCTCCGCCGGGAGGCCCATGGACGAGGCCAGGCCGCGCAGCCGGTCGATGCTGAGGCTGCCTGCCGAGGGGTGGGCCAGGATCCGCTCCACCTCGGCGACCTTGGAACGCTCCGTCTGGATCGGCTCGTACACCTGCATGTACCCCTTGAGCTGGGCCGTGTTCCTCTGGATCCGCGTGAGGGCCTGGTCCGTCCGGACATGGGAGATCATGGAAACGACCACCGGCACGGCCAGCATCGCAGGGAGGAGCAGCAGCCAGGCGGGCTGCTTCAGGCCGAAGTAGGCGCGCGACCCGCGGTCCCCGGTCCCCTCGACGGCGTCGGGCTGTCCTGGGCCGGCCGGATCCGCCGCCACCAGTCCGCCGATCACCCCCAGGGCCGCATAGACGCTGAAGATGGAAGGGATGACGTCATAAATCACCAGCGAGTGACCGACATAGGCGACCAGCGCCAGCGCCATGCCGAACAGGGGCGGCGAGAGGGTGTACAGGACCGTGCGCCGTGCGGCCCTCAGACCGAAGAAGATGCCCCAGCCCAGCAGCAGGAACGTCGCCAGCAGCCCCCCGAGGCCCTCCATGGTCAGCAGATCCAGCAGCATGTTGTGGCTGGAACGGTAGTTGACCCCCGGGGCGATCGATGTCAGTTCCAGCGACTTGTAAGGCAGAAACCGCACGCGATAGGTCTCGCGACCCACGCCGGTGAGGAAGTGCTCCCGCACCATCGGCACGGTGTCCTTCCAGACGCGGAAGCGCGCCTCACCCTCGTCGGGATCCAGCAGCTTCTCGAGGTGCACGGCCCGGTTGGCCACCCCGAGGACCCGTTCACGGGCGGCCGGCACCACCAGCACCAGGATCGCCAGCGCCATGGCTCCGGCGACCCCGACGGTTCGTTGCCGGGGGGATGGAAACGCGTCCCAGAGCCCGCGGGCCATCCATGGGACCAGCGTCACCAGCACGAAGACGGCCGCCGAGAGGTGCCGGGAGAGCATGCCCCGGGCCGCCTTGAGCAGGTTTTGGGCCTGCTCGGGCTGCAGTTTCGCCAGTTCGGCCTCCGGCGGCAGGACGGTCACGAGATACTGGTGATGCAGGAGGAAGCCGAAGGACAGGGCCCCGGCCAGGAACAGCAGGCGGAGCCGAAGCTCGGCGATCTCCAGGAACCGCGCCGGCGAAAACGCGAAGAAGGCGACCGTCGAGGCGATCCCGAGGCCCAGCCAGGCGCCGCGGGTCTGGATCGTGGCCAGCGCGAACACGTTGGTGACGATCACGAGCGCACAGAAGGCCGCCACCTTGCGGTTCTTGTCGGAGAGATACAGCACCAGCGCCGGGATCAGCGAGAAATGGAACTGCAGCGCAAAGTAATCGGGATTGCCGGCGAAGCCCGAGGGGCGGAACACGCGCACACCGGGCATGGTGAGCTCATAGTAGGTCCGCAGGACCAGCACGAGGCTGACGGCCATCCAGCCGGCCAGGAACCAGCGCGCCCGCGTCTTGTCCCGGGCGATCCAGAGCGTCAGGACCAGGGCGGCGGCCATGCTGGCGAACACCGTCACCACGCCCATCTGGCGGTTGATCGAGCCGAAGAACGTCACCGCGGGCATGGACGAGACGGCCGTGTTGATCAGCAGGTGCACCGTCATGCCCGCGATCAGCCAGGTGAGCGGGTGGCGCAGGAGCATGTCACGCGTCCCGGCCCGGGTCCACTGCAGCAACCACCAGCCGAACAACAGGACCGCGGCCGGATACAGGACGACGATCTTGGGCGTGACGTACAACCGGAAGGTGCGGTCCACCAGGAACAGCCCCGAGGCGAAGAGGGACACGCCCGCGAGCACCATCATGAACCAGAGCCAGGACAGACGGGAGCGAAAACCGGCCGCGGGGTGCCGCCAGGTGACCCACGCCCCCAGCGCCGTACCGGCCAGCCCTGCCCACATCAGCCCGCGGGCCATCCCGGTGAGCCCGACGCTCCCGTCGAAACTGAAGCCGCACCAGGCCGCGACGGCGGCCGCCCACAACACCCAGGGGACCCACCCCGAGAGGGCGTCGTCGGAGGCCGGGAACAGGATCACAGGGGTGGATCCAGGGACCGGCGCCTTCTCGACAGGGGTCCTGACGCGGGACTGACGGGCTTTCACGGCGCCCACCTAGAACCCGTAATACATTTCGA
>PHBF01000210.1 GCA_002841905.1 Deltaproteobacteria bacterium HGW-Deltaproteobacteria-17 | reverse complement strand
GCCTGATCGATCGTGAGATCGGGCCTCACGACGACCCCCGAGAACAGCACGGCCAGCTCGCCGTCGAGCTTGTGCAGGAACATCTCCAGATCGCGCTGCAGCTTGGGCGTGAAGCCCTCGGCCTTGGCCGAGATCAACTGGAAGACCTGGTTGTAGGCGGTGAGCAGCTTGTCGATGTTCTCATCGCCGCCGGAGGCCTCGTTGGCCATGGAGTGGGTGCTCTTCAGGCGGACGATGCCGCCCTGCATCAGATGGAACACGATGCGCGTCGTGTCGAAGATGCCCAGGTGGCTCTTGCGGGAGAGCTCCTCGAGGTTGCACCGTCCGTCGATGAAGGCCAGGATGCCTGACTCCTGCGCCGTGAGGTTCTCGATCGTGGCGTCCTTGAGGACCTCGGGCACCACCTCGGCGCCGGGCAGCTTCTTGCGGAAGTAGGACATCTCGTCCATGCGACGCACGCCTTCCATGAGCACGTTGCGCGTGGCGAGGTGCAGATGGCTCGGCAGGCTCGCGGTGGTCGCAAGCTCATAGAAGTAAAAGCTGCCCGTGGTGAACAGGAAGGTGCTGTAGACGATCTCCTCGACCTGGGCCTTGATGGCGCGGTACAGGTCCGAGATCCCCAGCACCCCCATCTGGACGAGCTTCTCGCCGAGCCGGCGCGAACGATCGTTGAGCGCCTCGGTGAGCTTGTCCTTCTCGACCATGCCATACCGGAACAAAACGTTGCCGAGGCGATCGTCGGGATCGGTGGAGGTGGCGTAGCGGATCTGCCCCTCCTTGAAGAAGACCGATTTCTTGACGCCGTCGGAGACGACCACGAGCACGCCCGAGCGGTTGTTCTCGCCGAGGAAGTTGAGGAACTCCAGCAGGGAACCTTCCTCGATCACGCCGGCGAACAGCACCTTGCCCAGAAACGACGCCTCGGAGGTCTCGACAGGGGTCCCCAGCTGCTTGCGTTCGAACAGGAGCATGTAGGAGGTGGAGGGCCCCAGGGACCAGTCACCTGCGAAATGACTCAGCGTCTTGGCTTCCGATTCATCTTTCAGTTGGATCTTGCCTTTGACTGAAATATGAATGACAGCTTTCCCGTCGATCATTGAACCTCACACTGTGGCGTCCCGCAACGGAACGCGTTCTACATTGTTTCGCCCAGATCTTCTGGTGGTCCCTCCTCGGTCCAGCCGAAGGGAAGCACCAACGTCACGTCCTCTGGGTCTATCAGAATATTGACCGGTTTTCCAGCATGTTGCATTTCAAATGACTGGACCTGCCCGGAGGAACGTAAAAATATCCAATGATTCCAAGTGTTTTGATCCGATTTATATTTTATCGGGAGCCACATGGAAATTCTGCTTTTATTGGAAAGTTTCACCACCACTGTATCTTTTTTCAGAAGAATCGACTCCACGCGCACGGAGACCGATGGCGCAGAGGCCCCGATGTCGGCCGGGATCCGGCCGGCGAGTCCGGATAGCACTTCGTGAAAAAGCATCGCCGGGCGATCGGCGGTGGACACCAGCGGGTCGCAGTCTCCGGGCTCGGGGCCCCTCTCTGAGCGCTGCAACGTGCCTGAGAACAGCAACGTCCAGTAGGCCACCGGGACGGGCTGCCGGGCGCGTTGCACAGGATCGGCCGCGGCGCGCTGCTGAAGCCACCGCAGGTACTCCTGCTTGATCTTTTTCAGGCGCAGGTTGCGCTCCCTGACGTCGACCCCTGCCAGACGACATGCGAGCACGGCACCCTCGCGCGCATGCACCGGCGCGCGAATCCAGGCCGGCAGGCGCGAGGAGATCTCGGAAAGCGCGGCGTTCTCGGCGCCGCCGTCGGAGACGAAGCGCCAGTCCCGCAGGCCCCAGGGCGCGGTCTGCGCCGCGTCGAAGACCACCTGCAGCCGACCGGTCTGCGGCCGCTCGGAGAACACGGTGAACGCGTGCAGCAGGGGCAGCACCTGCTCGGCGGGACGCTCGGCGAAACCGGAGAGGATCAGATCGGCCTCGAGCCTGGCAGGCGGCGGCGTGAAGACGACCATCGCCAGTCGGGCCGAGGGCTCCTCCCAGGTGAGCTCCTCTGCCTGCGCGTGGTCAGGCATCCCGGCGGCGAGGATGAGCAGCGGGGGGTCCGGCCGCCGGATGGTGAACGTGGCCGGCCATCGCCCCAACGGACGCCGGCAGTGCGCCGGACAGGCGATCGTGAACAGGGACGGGAACGCGAAGGCCCGCAGGGTCGAGGTCTCGCTCCAGGATGGGTGCCGAAAGCCGAACTCCAGTTCGAGGGTAGCTCCGGCGGCCGTCGTCATGGGAAGCTCCGTGCAACCCTCCGTGTTGTCCGGATCGGAGCAGTCGGCCCCCCGGGGCCACGAGGTCTTCTGGATCGCCAGGCGGGGGTCGAAGAGCAGGTGGGCGCCCGTGATCGCCTGTTCGACGTGCAGCCTGGCACGCCCGGTGAGGAATTTCCCACTCCAGGTCAGGCGGATCTCGAACCGCCCGCCGCCCGGATCCGGGCAGGCGCACACGGGCGCCGGACGGGCGGGCCGCCACTCCCCGGCAAACGGCGGCGGCAGGACGAACGGATTCGCAGGGACCGGTTCAGGGCCGCCGCAGGCAGTGATTGCGATCAGGGTCAGGAGAAGGCGTGCGGGCAGAAATCTCCGGAAGCCGATCACTTCAGGAAACTCTTCGCTTTCTGGTGGGTGGGGCTGCTCTCGAGGGTGATCTTCGTGATGCGCACGAAGATCTTTTTGGCCGCATCCACGTTCCCCGAGTCGTTCAACTGAACAGCCTCATCGAGGAAGATGCCGGCCTGCTGTTCAAGCTCCTTGAAGCCCTCGAGCAGTTCGGTGGTGTCGTCGGGATCGAGGTCCATGCCCTTCTTGAAGTAGTCGAAGGCCTCCTCGTAACGGTACAGATCCAGGGATTTGCGTCCGTCCAGGTAGTAGCTCTTGGAGAGGCGGTTGCCGATGTTGCGGCTGTACCGGCTCTTGAAGCCGTCCGGGATGATCGTCTTGTCGACGGTGAGCACCACGCTCCATTCGGTGCGTGCGGCGTCAGCGTCACCCGCCTGCAACTTGGTCTCGCCGGACTCGTACCCCTGCACGACGCTGCGCAGCTGGCCCTGCAGCTCGATGATCAACTGGGTGTGCGCGGCGAACTTCTTCTTGTATTTCGGGTTCTTGACGAGCTCCTCGAGGCCGAACATCGCGTTCTTCGGGTCGCCGATGAAGTACGTCAGCACCTGGTCGGCGATGCCCTCGGGGTACTTCTTGAAGATCGCTTCCTTGGCCTGCTTGGCCCACATCTCGTCGACCGGGATGCGCGCCTCGAGGAAACGCATGGCCTCGCACGCGACGAAGTCCTTGCGCCCCTTGAGCACCTTCTCGCTGTGCTGCAGATCGAGGCGCACCTGCTCCTCGCCCTTGAGATCGTCGAGCTTGGAGTCGAGCTCGAAGTACTGGCAGAGCAGCTCGTGGGCCTGCTGGTACTGCTGGGCCTTGAACAGCATGGTCCCCTCGTCACGGTAGTGCCGCGCGAGCTCCTGCTTGAGCTCGACGATCAGCGGGGAGATGTCGGCCCTGTAGTACTGGCTCTTCTTGTCGATGGCGCTGAACCGCTCCAGCGCCTTGATGCGCATGTCATGGGTCATGCGGTTCTTGAATTCAAGGGCCTCCTTGAAGATCGCGTAGTTGCGCTTCTCGAAGAGGGCCTGGTTCAACTTCTCCTTGATGTCGGCGTCGTCGGGGACCAGGCTGAGGGACTCGCGGTACTTGGCCACGGACTCGTCCCATTCGTCCATGCGGGCCAGCTCGTCGGCCTCGGCCTTGAGCCGCGCCACGCGCGCCTTGATGTTGTCGTCATAGGAGGCCTGCTGGGTCTTCGGATCGACGGGCGGCTTGAAGCGCTTCTGGCGGGCGACCTTCACCACGGCGATGACGCCGAAGAAGAACAGGATGCCGATGAACGTGAACACGAGCTTCTTGTACTGCGCGACGGAGAACCTCGCACCACCACCGGCGGCGGACTCGCCGACCGCGGCCACATAGAACGGCACCTCACCCAGCCGGATGCGGTCACCCACGGAGGCGTGCTCGCGCACGACCTCCTTGCCGTTGATGTAGGTGCCGTTGGTGGAACGAAGATCCTGCACCAGCAGGGTGCCGCCCTCCTCGAGCGTCATCCGGGCATGAATGCGCGACACCGAGGGATCGTCGACGACGATCTCGACGTTGGGGGCGCGGCCGACATCGAAGGACTCGTCATAGGCGAGCACGAACTCACGGCCGTCGAGGTATCCCTCGCGGGCGATGAGCTTCAGTTGCCGCTTGCCGATCACCTGGGCGTCGGAGCCGAACTGCACCGGTCCGGGCACGACCGAGGGTCCGACGTCATGCTCTCCGGTGTTGATCTGAATCTGTCCACCACCGGCCTGGAGTTGTTCGGCCGGGGGATAGGCCGCAGGGTCCGGATAATAGCCGGCCGCGACGGGGGCCACCATGTCGGGCGGCGGTGGCGGAGGAGGGAGTGCATCAGGCGGAGGAGGAACGAACCCGGGAGGCGGCAGGAACGCCGCTTCGTCGAACCAGGCATAGGCCGTGTACGGTCCGAAGCCGATCATGCTCTCGGCGGTCAGGTAGGCCGGCTCGACGAGGGCGAAGCCGTCGATCATGGTGGACTGGGTGCCGCCATCCTCGATGACCGGATAGCCCTCGGTCAGATAGACGAAGGCCTGGGCGGGCGCCAGTCCTGGCATGGGCAGCACGCTGGATGGGTCGCTGCCGATGGACACCACCGCGCCTTCCGTGATCGGAACGCGGGCCATTTCGACGCCATTCATGTCATAGATGATGATGTACCACAAAGGCGATGCCCCTATTTACTGCTCACGGAAAATGGTCATGTCGACAGGAATGCCCTTGCGGCGCAGGTCGTCGTAGAACTTGGGCATGAAGCCGGTGGCCATGTACTTGCCCATGACCTTGTTGTTCTCGTCGTAGCCGTCCTGCTTGAACAGGAAGATGTCCTGCAGCGTGATGACCTCGCCTTCCATGCCGGTCACCTCGGTGATGTAGGTGATCTTGCGGCTGCCGTCGGAGTAGCGCGTCTGCTGGACGATGATGTCGACGGCGGCGGCGATCTGCTCGCGGATGGCGCGCACGGGAAGGTCCATGCCGCTCATGAGCACCATGGTCTCGAGGCGGGACAGCACGTCGCGCGGGGTGTTGGCGTGGACGGTGGTGAGCGAACCGTCGTGGCCGGTGTTCATGGCCTGGAGCATGTCCAGGGCCTCGCCGCCGCGGCACTCGCCGACGATGATGCGGTCGGGACGCATGCGCAGGGTGTTCTTCATCAGTTCGCGGATCGGGATGGCACCCTTGCCTTCGATGTTGGCCGGACGGCTCTCGAGCTGGATCCAGTGCTCTCCCTGGATCTGAAGCTCGGCGGCGTCCTCGATCGTGATCAGGCGCTCGCCGTCGGGGATGAAGTTGGACACGATGTTGAGCGTGGTCGTCTTACCGGAGCCGGTGCCGCCGGAGATGATGATGTTCTTGCGGGCCAGGACGCACATGCGCAGGAAGTCGCCCATGCCCTGGGTCAGCGTGTTGTACTTGACCAACTGCTCGATGCCCAGCACGTCGCGCTTGAACTTTCGGATGGTGATCGTGGGGCCCTTGAGCGCCAGCGGCGGAATGATCGCGTTCACGCGGCTGCCGTCCTT
>PHBF01000209.1 GCA_002841905.1 Deltaproteobacteria bacterium HGW-Deltaproteobacteria-17 | reverse complement strand
GTGCTGTCGGACTCGCCGCCGGAGCGCGACCTGGAGTGGAGCGACTCCGCCGTCGAGGGCGCCCACAAGTTCCTGCAGCGGGTCTGGCGCGTCGTGCAGGAGGCGGCCGAGTCCGCCACCTCGACGCCGGCGACGGCGTGCGCGCCGCTGAAGACCGCCCATCGCGCCCTGAAGAAGGTCACCTCCGACATGGAGCGCTTTCATTTCAACACGGCGCTGGCGGAGATCCGTGTCCTGTTCTCGGAGCTGGCCAACTTCAGGCCGGAGACCGACGGGGAGAGGACGGCCGTCTACGAGGCGGCCTGCCTGGGCGTCCAGATGATCGCCCCCTTCGCCCCTCACCTGTGCGAGGAGTGCTGGGAGACCCTGGGCAAGGGCACGCTGCTGGCGAACGCCCCGTGGCCGGTGCACGACGAGTCGTTGATCGCCGAGAACGAGTTCCAGCTCGTGGTGCAGGTCAACGGCAAGGTGCGCGACCGCCTGATGGTGCCCACCGACGCCGCCGAGGATCGCGTGCGCGAGCTGGTGCTGGAGAGCCCCAAGACCCGGGAGTTCATCGGCGACAAGCAGGTCCGGAAGTTCATCTACATCCCTGGCCGTCTGGCCAACGTCGTGATCGCGTGATCGCCGTTCTCGGTCGGATCGTCCCGGGCGCGTTCCGTGCGTCGGAAGAGGCCCGTCTATCGCGGCGGGCCGGGGAGATTCACCTGTGAATCTCATTGGGACACGGAGTGTCCACGGGCCGGGCGTCAGCCCGCAACTGAGGTCACGAAGTGACCGGATCGTCGGCTTGTCTTGATCACCGTGACCGCTGCGATCCTCTTCGACGACCTCGGACGGGTGCTCGTGGGGCTGCGCCCTGTGGGCAAGCGCCTGGCTGGTCTCTGGGAGTTCCCCGGCGGCAAGCTCGAGGCCGGTGAGACCCCCGAGGAATGCCTCGTCAGGGAGCTGCGCGAGGAGCTGGGGGTCGCCGTCCGGGTGGGCGTGCTCATCGGCGAGAACGTGCACACCTACGAGTTCGGCACCATCCGCCTGGTGGCGTTTGAGGCCGTCATCGAGTCCGGAGAGCCGGCGCCGCTGGATCACGAGCGCCTGGACTGGATCCTGCCCGCCTCGCTGGAGGCCGTGAACCTCACCCCGGCGGATCGTCCCTTGTTGCCCGCCATCCTGGCCTTCGCCGGCGCCAGGATCTGAATTATTCCTTGTGGGAATGGGAGAAAAGGCGTAATAATTCGGCTCCTGAGGAGGCTTGAACCATGTACAACCCCGTAGAACTGCATTTCAACGAAGAAATCATGAAGGTCACGGCGCAGCGCTGCCGCGAGCTCAATATCCGCATTCCGACGTTCGCCGAGCAGAAGAATCCGGAGTCCATCCCGGCCGATGTCAAGAAGCGCCTCCCCTCCGTGGGGCTGTGGGACTTTGACCCGATCAACCTCCACCGCATCACCTGGAAGAACGATGTGAAGACGGGCCTGTTCGGCGGCGTCAACCACCTGGAGTTCCCCTCCGAGATCACGGGCGTCAAGGCCCGCGTCATCGGCCTGGTCGGCAAGTACTTCCCCACCGGCGCCCACAAGGTCGGCGCCGCGTTCGGCTGCCTCGTCCCGCGCCTGATCTCCGGCGAGTTCAACCCGCTCACCCATCGTGCGGTGTGGCCGTCGACGGGCAACTACTGCCGCGGCGGCGCCTTTGACTGCAAGCTGCTCGGCTGCACCCCCGTGGCCATCCTGCCCGAAGAGATGAGCCGCGAGCGCTTCGACTGGCTCAAGGACATCGGCGCCGAGGTCATCGCGACCCATGGTTCCGAGAGCAACGTCAAGGAAATTTATGACAAATGCTGGGAGATCCGCAACACCGACAAGGACGCCGTGATCTTCAACCAGTTTGATGAGTTCGGGAACTGCATCTGGCACTACGAGGTCACCGCCTCGGCCATCCTCGAACTGTTCGAGCAGCTGCGCCGCGGCTCCAACCGGTTCGCCGGCTACGTCAGCGCCACCGGCTCGGCCGGCACCATCGGCGCCGGCGAGCGCCTGCGCAAGGTCTTCCCCTCGATGAAGATGGTCGCCACCGAGGCGCTCCAGTGCCCGACGCTGTACATGAACGGCTTCGGCGCGCATCGCATCGAAGGCATCGGCGACAAGCACGTGCCCTGGATCCACAACGTCCGCAACACCGACGCCGTGGCCGCCATCGACGACGAGGACACGATGCGCGTGTACCGCATGTTCAACGAGCCCGCCGGGCTGGCCTATCTCAAGGAGCAGGGCGTCTCCGCCGACGTGATCGAGAAGCTGCCGCTGGTGGGCATCTCGGGCGTGTGCAACATGCTCGCCGCCGTCAAGACCGCCAAGTACTTCGAGATGGACGAGAACGACGTCATCTTCACGATCCTGACGGACTCCTCGGAGATGTACGGGTCCCGCATCCGCGAGATGAACGACGAGCGCGGCGCGTTCACACGCGACAACGCGGTGATCGCGTTCGAAGGTTCGCTGGTCAAGCAGGGCAAGGACAACTACCGCGAGCTCGGGTACTGGGACCGCAAGGCCCTGCACAACCTGAAATACTTCACCTGGGTCGAGCAGCAGGGCAAGGACCCGCGCGAGCTGGATGCGATCTGGCATCCCGAGTTCTGGGACAACATCTTCTCCGTGATCCCCCAGTGGGAGAAGGCCATCGTCGAGTTCAACCAGCTGGTCGGACTGTAGTCCCCGGATGTCCGATTTCCCCCACCTGTTCTTCGCCACACCGAAAAAACTGCCCGACGCCGCGGGTCTGCCCGGGCGGGTCGCCGTGCTGGACCTGGGATTCTGCGCCCAGGGCCTCACCCCCTCGTTCGAGAACATGACGGGCCCCTTCCTGACGCGGCTCGGCGAGCGGCTCTGCGCCTGGGTGGATCATCATGACCATCCCTATCATGTCCGCTACCACCATGATCCGCGGTTCGTGCTGGCCTCCAAGGACCGCGCCCCTGCCTGCGCGCCGATGGTCACCTCCGAGGTCGTGCGCCTGCTCGGTCCTGCCGACACCCTGTTGTGCCACCTCGACTTCGACGGCCTGTACAGCGCAGCCCGGTGGATCCTCGGGGGCGAGGAGCCCTACGAGGGGGCCGACGCCGACGCCGTGGCCGTGGACACGCGCAGCGGGGAACTGACGCCGATCGGCCGTCTGATCGACCGGGCGCTGCGGGCGAAGTTCCAGGACACGCCCCTCAAGATCGCCGTGATCCGCTACCTGACGACGAAGAGCCCGTCCGCGGCGGCCAACTTCCGTGAGACGATCGCGGAGGTCGCCCGCATCTACGACCGGCTCGAGGCCGACACCCTGGTCTGGGCCGGGCGCTTCACCGTGCGCAACGACGTGGCCTTCGTGAGCGTCCCCGACGGCGTGAAGTTCGACAAGACCGAGCTGCTCCTGCGCGGCCAGGCCGTCGCCAGGATCTCGGTCGTGGAGAACTCCGGCTCGCTCACCCTGGCGG
Organism: Deltaproteobacteria bacterium HGW-Deltaproteobacteria-17; assembly: GCA_002841905.1. GTDB lineage: Bacteria > Myxococcota_A > Polyangia > HGW-17 > HGW-17 > HGW-17. The sequence goes on along the minus strand of PHBF01000209.1, from coordinate 2,268 downwards.
CCGGCTTCCATTCCGACGTGAACTTCCTCGATCTGTTCGATCTGGGCGGCGGCATGCCCACCCGCGTGACGATCCCGTCGGCGCGCAAGGCCGAGGTCCTGGCCAGGCTCGGTTTCTAGGAGACCACGGAAAAGAAGAAGACAAATAGGAACAGGGACCTGCACCGCAGCGCTCGCGGGACAGGATGGGCGGAACCGTCATGGCCCGTGGTGACGCATCCGTCCCCGCAGCTCCCCATTTCCGTCTTTTCCGTGGTCTCTTGTTGCCGAGTCTACTCGGCGACCAGGATCAGGTTCTTCGTCTCGGCGGCGCGGGCGGAGTCGCGGGCGGTGATGGAGATGACGTTGACGCCGGGCCACAGGGGCACGGGGGCGGAGAAGGCCGATTTGGAGGTGCCCTTGGCGTAGGCGGAGTAGGCGACCTTCTTGGCGTACACGTTGGACTTGAGGTTGGAGACGACGATGATCAGGTCCCGCAGGCCGTCGAGATCCTGCAGTTCACCGGTGATGGTCACTGGGGCGGCCTTGACGGGGCCCGCGGGGGGATTGCTCACGGTGATCGCCGGCGGGGAGTAGACGTAGAACTCGGGCAGCGCGACGCTCCCGGACAGGCCCTTGACGATCTTCCCGGCGTCCGCCTTCACATAGAGAGGAGAGGAGGAGCCGGCCACGACCTGCACGAAGCCGTTGATCTCCTTGATGGCCTTGAACGTGGTGCCGGGGGCGAGGCGTCCCTGGAGCTTCTGGGACTCGGTCCAGGGGGTGTCGAAGATCTCGGCTTCGGTGTCGAGCTTGAACCAGCCGTTGAGGGACTTCGACACGGGCAGGGCGCCGGCCTTGCGCATCACGTGCCAGGGGATCTCGATGTTCGTCCCGTAGTTGCAGTCCTTGATCTCCACGACGAACTTCCAGGGCTGTTCACCGGCCTCGGCGTTGGCCTTGATCTGGAAGGTGAAGTCACGTTTCTGGCCGGGGGCGAGGTTGCGCAGGTCCGCCCGGGTGGAGAGCAGTTGGACCTCCTCGCCGGTCAGGTTCTTCAGCACGAGGTTGGCGTCGCCGGTCGGGCCGTCGCCGACGTTCTTCACGCGGATGCGGAACACGCCGCTCTCCTGGGCCGACAGCAGGCCGTCGGAGTCCTTGGAGTCGGAGAACGCGAGGGAGAGGTGCAGGCGGGGCTGCTGGGCGCCGGCGATGGTGATCGTCCCGGCGGCGGAGACCTTGAGGTCCTGCTGGTGGCTGAAGAAGTGCATGTTCAGCGTGTCGGTGCGGCCGGAGAGGCCGGCGGGGATCTTGACCTCGATGGTGCGCCTGGCGGTCTCACCGGGCTTGAGCACACCCAGGAGCACCTCCTGGTAGTCGAAGCGGGGGTTCGAGGAACCCAGTTCGCCGCGCAGACGGTGGATGGGGTTCTTGCCCGTGTTCTTCACCTCGACCTCGACCTTGGCCCACTTGCCCGCGGCCGTCGGTCCGGGGACCGTCAGTTTTGCGCTGAGGGAAGGCTGTTCGCTGGGGGCCAGCTTCCAGTCGACGGAGAACAGGGACTTGAGTCTCTTGGCGATCTCGATGTCGGCGGCGGCCTGGAAGGCGTCGACCACGCTCTTGATGCGGGGCAGGGCGGCCGGGCGAGCCACGGCGGTGCCCTTGAACGAGACCAGGATGTCGCGGGCCAGGTCCACGGCCGCGTCCTGGACGAAGTCCTCCTGGTCCGCGGGCGCCTGGGCGTCCTCGGGATCCAGCCCGCAGTAGTTGCACACGAAAGGAGGCGTCTTGGGATCGGGCTGCAGGGCGAACACGGTGTACATGGACTTGCCCTTGGGCGTGACGCGGGCCGCGTCGAGGCTGCTCTTCAACTGGGCCTCGGAGCTGGCCTCGCGACCGGCCGTGTAATAAGTGATCTGGCGGCTGCGCTGCTTCGGATCCATGCGCACGTGGTGGAGCTCGATGTCCGGCACGATGCCGACGCCCTGGATCGAGACATCGCCGTAGGTCAGGTACTGGGCGATGGTCAACTTGAGGGCGGAGTCACCGGGGAAGTCGATCAGGTCCTGCACGGAACCCTTGCCGAAGGTGCGACGGCCGATCAGGATCGCCCGGCCGCTGTACTTGAGGGTGCCCGCGACGATCTCGGAGGCCGACGCCGAGTTGTCGTCGACGAGGACGACCACGGGCTTCTTGAAGATGGTGCTCTGGGCGTCGGCGCGCTCCTCGCGCCGGTCCCGGGTGTTGTTGGAGACCTGGGCCACGATGATGCCGCTGTCGAGGAAGTAGC
>PHBF01000208.1 GCA_002841905.1 Deltaproteobacteria bacterium HGW-Deltaproteobacteria-17 | reverse complement strand
CGGCCTCGAGGCGGCCCATCATCTCAACAGCGGGGGTCGAAAGATCACCGTGGTGGAACTGATGCCGCGGATCCTGCCGCGGCAGCTCGACGAGCCCGTGTCGACCTGGTTTGCCGACCGGATCCGGGCCGCGGGCGTGGATCTGCGGCTCGGGACGCAGGTGAAGGAGGTCCGCGGGCAGGACGGTCACCTCGTGGTCAGCACGCCGGGCGAGGAGCTCGAGGCCGATCTGGTGCTGTTCTCGATCGGTGTGCGCCCGCGCACCGAGCTGGCCAGGCAGGCGGGCCTGACCGTGAACCGCGGCGTCGTGGTGGACGCCTACATGCAGACCTCGGATCCGGCCGTGTTCGCCTGCGGAGACGTCGCCGAGGTCGGCGGGATGATCTGGCCCCTGTGGATGCCCGCGATGCGCATGGGCCAGGTGGCCGGACACAACGCGGTGTCCGGCCGGGAGACGACCTACGTCCTGACCGTCCCTCCGGCGGCGCTGGCTGCCTTCTCCACGCGCATCTTCTCCGTGGGGCAGTTGGAGAAGGGGGAGGTCCTCGAGAGGAAGGCCGACGCGGACAACGGCCTGCGGTGCTACTTCGAGGAGGGCGTGCTCACGGGTGTCCTGCTCTGGGGGGACACCGCCAAAGGCCTGTCCCTGTCCAAGGCCATGGAATCGAAGGCCGATCGCGCCACCGTCGAAGCGCTCCTCTGATCGCCGGCGTCACCGGACAGAAACACGGGAGGGGTTTTCAGCGGGCGGAGAACGCCGGGCGCAAGGAGACGCCGTCCATGGGTGCCGGCGGCGTGCGTCCGAACAGGTCCCAGAGCGTCGGGGCGAGATCGACCAGGCGCGCGGCCGTCGTCACGCGCGCAGGCGGGATGCCCGGGCCGGCGAGGATCATCGGGATGGCCTGGACCGCGCGCTGGGCCCCGCCGTGGTCGCCGGGCTGGCCCCAGGACGTGCGCTCGTCGAGCAGGGCGACCAGGTCCGGCCCCCGTTCACAGGCCCACGTGTCCAGCAGGCCGGGGACCATCGCCTCGAACCACCGGCGCTCGAGCGGGGACAGCCGCGCGGGCTCGGAGAAGACGGGGGTGTACCGAAAACCCGACGCGGTCTTTTCCTTGCGCGCCACCAGGACCACGCCCGGCAGCGCCCGCGTGATCGCGAGGACGCGTTCGGGATCGGCCCCGGGTTTCAGGTACAGCCGCAGGGCGGTGTCGGTGTACAGGGCCGAGAGCCCGGCGTCGACCAGCGGCGCCAGGGGAGGCCGGAGCTGCGCCACCGTCTGGGTGTTCTCGAGGTGTCCCCAGGCCCAGTTGCCCCAGGACGCGCCCGGCCGGTCCGTCCCATGCCACTGCGTCGCACCGAGGCCGGCGTGATCGGCGGTGACCACCAGGACGGTCTCCCCGTCCCAGCCCTTCTTCTCCAGGAACGCCACCAGGCGACCCACCTGGGCGTCGGCCTGGAGGATCGTCTCCTTCATGTGCACCTGGGAGCCGTTGGGGTGCTCGAGATCGCGCTGCGCCCCGTACATGTGCCCCACCCGGTCGACGGCGCCCAGCGTGAGCATGGCCACGGCCCAGGGTTCGCGCTCCATCAGGTGCATGGCAGCATCCACCACCCAGGCATCGCCGCCGGCGTGGGCCGGATCCGGCCCGGGCACCGTGCGGTGTCCGCCCAGCCTGTAGACGGCGTCCCCGGTGCCGTAGGTGGGCCGGGTGTCGAGCCAGAACCGCGTGCGCGGCCGGCCCAGGAGGCTGGTGGGCACGTTGCGGCCCACGGGATGCACCCAGCCGACGGACTCCGGGCCGTACGGATTTCCCTCCTTCAAGGTGTCAGAAAGTGTCACGACCAGATCGCCGGAAGCAGGACCTGCGGCTCCGGAAGCCCCCGCCGCCATCGCGTAGACGGCGTAGCCCTTCTGGCCCACGGCCAGGAACCGACCCCGGCCCCGGAAGATGCGGGCCACATGGGTCCGGCTCACGGGCGCCAGCAGCCGGCTCATGAGGTCCAGGTCGAACTCGCCGGGGTCGTGGATTCCACCCTTGGGTCCCAGAAGACCCTCGAGATCCCGGTGCAGGTCGTCGGACCAGGCCAGGTGTCGAGGAAACAGCCCGCGCGGGATGACCTGGTGGCTGACCACGGTGGTGGCCGGCAGGTGACCGACGTAGGCGTTCTCGAACACGGCGCCCCGGCGGGAGAGCGCAGCCAGCGCCGGGAGCCGCAGGCGGGTGACGTAGTCGGCGCGGAACTGGTCGAGCACGACGATGACCAGGCGTCGGGGGGGCGCGGTCGTCCGCACGGAAGGGGCGCAGGCCGCCAGGGCCTGCAGCAGGATCAGGAACCCAAGGATCGGGAATGGAAGGAACGGGAACGGGAGGGGGCTACCTGCAGGGGAGGAAGATGCCCAGGTTGGAGACGTCGTCGATCGTGGCTGCGGTCCATTCCGCGGAGGGATCAAACGTGTCGGCGCCATTGGTGTCTCCTGCGATGGTCCCGCACTTGCGACGGAGCGTGGCATCGACGGTGGACACGCCGCCGGCGGACCAGGACAGACCGGGATCCTCGCCTATCTTGCCGAGAATGTCCATCGTGATCCCGGAGCAGGACAGGCGGACGGCGTCGTTTCCGTTGAACGTCAGGTTCCCGACGAGCTGGTTGCAGGTGTAGCCGAGCGCCCACTGGGAATGACAGATGACGAACTTGTCGCCCGCGGTCATGCTGGCCGAGGACAGCGTGATGTTGGCTGATGCCGAGCTCGCCCCGTTGCTGTAGATCTCGACGGCGCAGGAGGAGAGATTGAAGCCGCCCGGCGCCGACATCACGAAGATCTCGAGCCCCTTGTTGTTGCCGCTGCCCTCGATGTATTCGCTGATGAAGAGGTTGAGGCTTCCCGTGGTCTGGCAGACGCCCGACCCGGCCACGAGCTGGCAGACCTTGCTCTGCGTGGCGCAGTCGGTCCCTGCGACCCACTGCAGGCAGCCCGCCACGGAGGTGCACGATTCGATGACGGTGCCGTTGCAGCGGTCCTCGCCCTCGGTGGTGCAGCCGGGCACGCAGGAGGTGACGCAGGTGGCTTCCTGGGCCAGGGCGTTGTATTCGCAGACCTGACCGGTCAGGGTGCAGTCCTGGCCCAGGGAGAAGACCAGGCAGCCGCCGGAGGAGCCGCAGGCATGGACCTCGTTGTTGACGCAGGTGGACTCGCCCAAGGCGCACTCGTCGCTGCAGTTGGGGACGCAGGAGGCCGTGTGGGCCAGGTCATCGACCGTGCAGGTGGCCGCGGTCTCGGAGCAGTTGACGGTGTTGCCCCACGTGGGACAGGGATCGCCGGCCATGCAGGTCTGCACCACGTTCTCGGCGCACTGCTGGTGACCGGCGGTGCAGGACCCGGCGCAGTTGTTGACGTTGTTGATGTTGTTGGTCTGGCAGTTGGCCGCGGACACGCACTCGGAGTCGTCGCAGTCGGTGGCGCCATCGCCGTCGTTGTCGAGGCTGTCGTTGCAGATCTCGACGTTGTTGTTGACGTTGTTGGCGTTGTTGACGTTGTTGGTGTTGTTCTTGTTGTTGCCGCCCGCGCAGGCGGTCCCCCAGGCCATCACCAGCACAAGAAGAGTCAGTGTTTTTGCGGTCATGAGTCCCTCATCCTTCATCAAAGGTGTAGCACCAACCAGGCGAATTTTCAAATGAGGTCTGCGGGATCTTCGGGTCCGTACAACTTCGGGGGACGGTTCCCCTGCCGGGCGGCCATCCGTTCGATCTCGGTGAGCACGTCCACGACCAGGTGCAGGGCGTCGAAACGGCCGGAGAAACTGTAGTATTCTTCCTCCCCCACGGGGGACGCGGACGACAGCGCGTTTTCGAGCGCGTCGACCATCTTCGGGGCCACGATCAGGATCGGATCCTCGGGCGGCTTGTGAGAGAAGATCTCGTGACCCAGCGCGATGGGGCGGATGGCCATCGGACAGGAGAGGAAGCGGACGGTCCAGTCCAGGGGATCGGACTTGGCGTCGGGGAGGTGCCAGATGCCGCCGAACGTGCGCCGCAGGGTCTCCCCGAGGTAGGCGCCGGAGGCCGAGGCGAAGAGATACCGCACGCCGCCGGGGGCCTTGCGGTGTTCCCTTGCCAGCTGGTCCAGGAACGGGAGCGTGTCGGAGGTCAGATCCATCTCCACGCCGAAGCGGTGACGCACCGCGTCAACGACCATGGCGGCCAGTTCGGCTGCTTCCACCGGTGGAGGGGTGATGGAGAGTCCCCAGGGGGATTCGGACATGGAAGAGCGTCAGTGAATCGGGGGGCGCTTCAGTTGGGGCATGCAGGAAGTGCAGACCCGGACCCGGCGGACCTGGCCGTCGACGATCGCGCGGATCGTCTTCAGGTTGACCATCTGGCGGCTCTTGGTTTTGATGTTGGAATGGGAAACCTTGTTGGCAGTCACGGTTCCACGCAGGCAAAGTTCACATTGACGGGACATTGGCAGACTCCTTCACATGTCGCCCTGACACCCGGGGGGGCTCAGGCGGCCTTATTTACTAGTCACATTCAAAAGGAAAATCAACTGAAAAAAGCGGGAAAATGGATCTATTTCTTGCCATACAGAGGCACGGCGTCGGTGCCGGCGTCGTCAGGGAAACCATACAACGGGAAGCCGTACTCGCAGTTGGGGCAGTCCGCATCGATGTCGTCAGTGCCGCCATCAGGGATGCCGTATAAGATATTGTTTGCGTTATTGATATTGTTAATATTGTTTGTGTTATTATTGTTGATTCCGTATAACGGATTATTAATATTATTGAAATTATTAATATTATCAGAATTGTTGCAGTTTTCCTCGCAGGGCTCCTGCGCCGGGGGGGAGCACGCGGCCAGGGAGATCCCCGCACCGACGATGGCCGCGGCCGCCCAGCCGGGCAGGCGTCGATGCTGCCCCGTCAACCGCTGACCTTGGAGCCGATCCAGGATGGTGCGCAATTTGGTTTCTTCCGTGCTTTGGGGCATCTTCGGGATCTCCTTCATGGATTTCCTACCACGCTCGGCCGCGTTTGCAAGGGGAACCCCCGGCTGGTGCGATCCAGCAAAGCCCGAGGTTGTCGTCACAGTTCTGGGCGGCGGCACGGGACAGGATCCATTCGGCGGCGGCCTGGGCTTGAAGGCCATGGGGGATCTTGCGCAGGATCTGGGTCAGCATGACCCGGCGGGTCAGTTCCCTGGAGAGCAGGCCGTCGGTGCACACGAGCAGGCGGGAGCGGGCGTCGAGGTTCAGGTGGGAGAAGGTGAACAGGGTGCGGATGGCCGGGATCAGGACCTGCACGTCGGAGGTGTTGGCCGTGTTGGGCAGGAGCCGGATCACCTCGTTGCCGGTCTCCGGGAACTGGGACTGCCCCGTCAGGCTGAAGAGGATGTTGGCGAAGCGGACGGAGTGCTCCTGGGTGACCTGCATCAGCAGGCCGTCCTGGAACAGGAAGGCCCCCGAATCGCCGCACTGGGCGATCACGCACCAGTTGCCGCGGACGATCACCATGGTGGAGGTCACGCTCATGACCTCTTCGGAGGGCTGAATCGGACCGGGGTGACGCCGGCGGATCTCGGAGATCAGATCCTCGTTGATCCAGTGTCCCACCAGGCCCAGGGTCTTCTCGGCCCTCGCGCGCCAGACCTTTTCGGGCAGCTCGGTGTTGAGCCGCTCCAGCTCCCTTCCGAGGTCGGTCAGGTGCGAGTTCATGGCCTGCTCCACGAGCAGGGAGGCATCCTCACCGGAGCCGATGGTGGAGCG
>PHBF01000207.1 GCA_002841905.1 Deltaproteobacteria bacterium HGW-Deltaproteobacteria-17 | reverse complement strand
CTGACGGATCAGGCCGCGGCGCTGGCGTCGACCTTGCGAATGGACGCCGGGCGCGTGGAAGTGCTCGGTCCCGTCCCCGCCCCAATCTCCCGCATCCGCAACGTCTATCGATATCAGATCCTGCTCAAGAGCACCGACCGCAAGGTCCTCCATGCCCTGGTACGACGCGCAGCGGCCTTCGATTTCCCCGCCGGTGTCACCTGCCGCCCCGACGTCGATCCCCAGAACATGATGTGATTGGTCTTCGTCGATAGTCAATCCCATAGCCGATCCCCCCACGCCTCCGTTTTGAAATGGCGTTGACAGTCAGCGGTCAACTGGGTACGTTTGTCGGGAAGGCAATCACCTATGGAACATTTTCTGGAGCGGAAATCACCTTGCCCGATCTTGTAGTCTCCATGGATCTTGGAAGCACCTGGATCAAGGCCGGTGTCTTTGCAGTGGATGGCCGGTGCGTTGGACTGGCACGGCTGGCAGCCCCGAAGCCCGAGCCGGGGAGCGGGCTGTTCGACGCCGACGCCTATCTTGGCGTCGCATGGTCGGCGCTCCGTTGCGCGGTGTCGGAGACTTCCGGAGTTGGAGACAGGATCGCAGGACTGGCCCTGACGAGTCAGCGGGCCACGATGCTGGTGGTGGACAGGTCGGGACATGCGATGACCCCCGCGGTCTCCTGGCAGGCCCCTGCAACGTCCAGAGGACTGGAGGCCATCAGGGAGATCTCGGGTGAAATGGACTTCACCTCCAGGACCGGGCTGCCCTTCCTGCCGATGTTTCCCGTGTTCCGTCTGGCAGACGGGGACACCCCCTGGGCGCAGGCGGTGGCCAGGGGCGGCCAGGTGATGTCTCTGGGAGATTATGCCCTTCGAAGTCTCGGCGCCCCTCCATCGACCGACTTTTCCCTGGCAGGCGCCACCGGTCTTTTTGACGTGCGTCGGCTGTGTTGGGACAGGGATCTGCTGGAAGCGGTGAGGATGACGCCTGAGGCTCTTCCGCCCGTGGAGCCGGCGGGGACCATCGTCGGCGTCGTGGAGCCGTCCCGGTCGACGATGGCAGGGATCATGGGTGGGACCCCATTGATCCTGGCTGGCGGCGATCAGCCGGCTGCGGTGCTGGGAGCCGGGATCGTGGACCCCCCAGGGGCGCTGATCAGCCTGGGGACTTCGGCGGCGGTGTTGGTCCCCGTGGAGGAATTTCCAAAGCACGCCAAGACCATTGTGTTGCCCCACGTCCTGCCGGGACAGTGGGTCGTCGAGGTCTTCATCGGCGCGTTCGGGGCGGCACTCGATCGCGAGGCACAGCGACAGGGCTTCACGTCCGCCGAGGCGCTGATGGCTGCGGCCGGGAGCTCCATCCCCGTTGATGCGCCGTTGTGGAAGTTTCATGGAGAGAACGATTTGAAAGATCTGCCGCCGGTCCAGGGACTTGCTCCCGCGCTGGTCGTCGAGGGGCTCGCCTTCGAGATCGCCAGGGCCGTAGGGATCGTCCGTCGGCAGATCGAGATCGGTCCGATCCGGGTCGCCGGTGGCGGTGCCCGCAGCCTCGCGCTGGTCCGGGCCATCGCGGGCGCCCTCGGCCGGCCATTGATTCGAAGCCTCGCGTTCGAGGCCGCGCTGACGGGGGCAGCCTTCCTGGCCATGGCCGGGACCGGGTTGTCTGGGTCGGCCACCGGCCCTGCAGGCTCGCAAGAGGCGCAGGAGATCCTGTGCGAGGACACGTTGGAGCATGGTTCGCTGCGGTGGCAGCGTTTTCTCGATTCCTGGGAGCAAGGATGATGAAGACCGGAACCGAGGGAGAAGGGAAGGGCGCGTTCCCCCTGACGAAGGAGGAGCTGGCCCGTGTCCGGGAGGAGGCGATGGACTTCGCCAATGTGGGCATCTACCGGTACCGGCTCGACGGCACGCTGGTGTACATCGACGCCGGAGTCCTCCGTCTGCTGGACATCGAGGATCAGGTCTCCGATCCCGCGGAGATGTTCGGCCGGAACATCTCCGAACTGATGCAATATGTTGAAGAACCCCGTTCCCTTCGCAGCCTGACACTGGAGCACGGTTTCGTCAGGAACCTCGAGTATCACTACCGGACTCTCAAGGGCGAGGACCGGTGGGTCTACCACAACGCCTATCTGGTGGAGGACAAGCGCACGGGGGAGAAGGAGTTCCAGGTCCTGGCCCGCGACATCACGGAACTGAAGAGGAGCCTGCTGGCCCGGGAGGCCTCGGAAAGGCGATGGAGGGCCCTGATCGAGGGTTCTTTGCAGGGCTTCGTGGTCTTCGCGGGATCGCCCTCCCGTATCGTCCTCGTCAACAAGGCCCTGATGCGGATGCTCGGAAAGACCGAATCCGACCTGGTTGGACTGGAGATCCAGGATCTGATCGCGTGGTTTCACCCTGAGGACAGGGAGGCGGCCCTGGCCCGTTTCTCAGGGCTCCCGGATCCGGCCCCCGGGTCCGTGCCGCCGGAGCTTCGCCTGTCGCTGGACGGTGACCGGACGATCTGGGTGGAGTTGAGGTACTCGGTGGTAGAGTACGATGGCCTCGAGGCCCTGCAGATGTGTGTCACGGATGTGACCACGCGCGTCGAGGCGCAGCGGCAGCGGCAGGAGATCGATGCGAATATGCATGACGCCCAACGCCTGGAGAGCCTCGGTGTGCTGGCCGGAGGTGTCGCCCACGACTTCAACAACCTGCTGGCGGCGATCCTGGGAAACGTCGAGTTCCTGCGTGACGGCGTGACCGGCTCCACGGACCTGGAATTCCATGTGGAGGAGATCACGCACGCCACGGAGCGTGCCGCGGAGCTGTGCCGGCAGCTGCTGGCCTATTCGGGCCGCAGGCCGCTGGCCAGGCAGCCGCTGGACCTCAATGACCTGATCGAGGACACGACCCGGCTCATCGACGTCACCGTGTCTCGGCGAGCGCAGATGGTCCGTGAGTTGACGCCGGAGCTTCCCTTCATCTCCGGCGATGCCTCCCAGGTGAGGCAGGTCTTGATGAACCTGATCACCAACGCTGCCGAGGCGCTGGGGAGCGAACCGGGCTGCATCACGATACGGACCGGGGCCTCCGACCTCGGAAGGGGAGAGTTGGGCCGATGCTTGATGGGAGATGGCCTTCCCCCCGGGCGATATGTCCATGTCGAGGTGCAGGACGACGGGTGCGGGATGGAGGATGACGTCTGCAAGCGAATCTTCGATCCCTTCTTCACGACCAAGTTCACCGGCAGGGGATTGGGCCTGGCAGCGGTGCGCGGGATCGTGCGCAGCCATGGTGGCGCCTTCGACGTGGAGAGCCGCCCCGGACAGGGGACCCGCATCAGGGTCCTCTTTCCGGTGTGCGATCAGCGGCCCAGCGCCCGGAGGAGCTCGCCGGTCATGGAGGACTGGCGTGGTTCCGGCACCGTGCTGCTGGCCGACGACGAGGCAGCCCCGAGGAACATCATGGTGCGGCTGCTCAAGGCGATCGGCTTCGAATGTGTGTGCGCGTCCAACGGCGAGGAGGCGGTTCAATATTTCCGGGAGGATCCGGACAGTTTCCGGCTGGCGGTGCTGGATGTGGTGATGCCCGTGTGCGACGGCCCGAAGTGCCTGCACCAGCTGCGTCGGCTCCGACCCGGGCTTCCGGCGCTCTTCATCAGCGGCTATGACGACGAGTCCCTCAAGGTCGAGCTGGCCGATCCCTCGACCGCGTTCCTGCAGAAACCCTTTCCCATGAGGGCCCTCAGGGAGCAACTGCGACATCTGTTGGCAGGGGACAGTCTTCTCCAGGGCGAAAACGCAGTCGCAGGTTCTCATGAGCGCTAGGTAGTCAAGGAGGAGCTTGATGCAGCATCGGATAAGTCATTCGAAGTCAGGACGAAGCATTCAGGTGGGCGGGCGAGCACGAGGCATCGTCCTGTTGATCGTCGGGTTGGTCCTGTTGGGTGTGGCTGTGCTGGTGCATGCCCATTTCGGGAGCATGCGGATCAAGAGCAACGTGAGCGTCTCGCCGGAGACGCTACGCAATATCTTCGCAGGGGTGCCGGCCGGGATAGGCGGCGTGCTGGTCATCCTCGGGCTGGTCAGTCTGGTCCGAGGCACGGGCCGTTCAGGCTGAATTCGGGAAGCGGTCTGGTTTTGTGGGATGCTCAAGTACGCCGGGATGATTACTGGACCATGAACAGGCGTAGCGCGGCGGCTTCCTCCTCCAGGATCTCGGCGGCCTTCTTGTAGATCATCTTTTCGGCGACCGAACCCAGCAGGGGGAAGTGGATCTTCAACTCTCCGCTCATGATGCGGGTGCAGCGGGCGCCCGCGTCGGTGATGCGGATCTCACCGTGGTTCTCGAACATCTTCGCGATCTTGGCCTTCGTGGGGATGTTTTTATAGGTCATCACGCGGCGCTTCTTGTCGAAGGTGCTCTGTTCGACCCACTCGAAGGCCTCGGGCGGGATCTTCTTGGGGCCGATCTTCTCGATGACGGGCTGGATCCGGTACCGCACGCGGCGCACGATGGTGTCGTCGGTCTCGGTGCGCTCGAGCAGCTCCATCTCCCTGAGCGACTTCATGTGCCCGGTGAGGAACGCGGCCACTTCGGGATGCATCATCGCCGAGATCACCTGCCCGGCTGTCGCGTCGAACTCCTGTCGGATTTCATATTTCATGGGGACCCCTCCTTGATCAGGGCGCAAAGGTTCTCCTGCATTCCGGGGTTGTCGGCGGTCTTGGCGGCGAGGAACCCGAGATAGGATGTCTTCTTCGGACCATCGAGGCGGCGCAGGTGGTCCGCGATGCAGGTGCGGTCGAAGGACTCGAGCAGGCACAGGGCGGCGGCCTGTTCGAGGAGCGAGAGCAGCAGCGGATCATCGGCCGTCAGGGAGGACAGATAGGCCAGCGTGGCGGCGTCGACGAGCTCGGGTCGTTTGCCGATCACGGCCGTACGGAGGCGGGCGACGGCCAGAAGGCTCTCGTGCTGCGGCTCCACCTTGCCCAGTTGGGCAAGCCAGTGGGCGGCCAGCGGTCCCTTGCCCTCCCGGAGGTAATGCCACACCAGGGAAAAACGCGCATAGTTGGCATACAGCGTCTGGGATCGCGTCCGACCGGCGATCTGCAGGAAGTCGACGGCCTCGGGCAGGCGTCCCAGCAGGCTCAGGGCCCAGGCGTTGAGGTAGAGCGCCTCGGACCAGAACCGGTACGGCGGATGCGGTCGGACCTTGGTCAGGAAGAAGGTCGCCTTGCCCAGAAATTCGTTCACCTTCGCCTCCGCCTCGGGGACGGTCTTGGGCGCCTCGAAGCCGGCGGCCGGATCGATGGCGGCCACGGCGCCCGCAGTGATGCGGGTCTGCAGATACAGCGCCCGCATGAAGTAGATCTTCCCGGCGGCGTGCGCGTCCTCGACCTTCTCGATGGGGATCTCCCCCTCGGTGGGCACGTTGGCCAGATGCGAGGCGAGCTCGCCGTTGATCGGCAGCAGGTTGGGCGGATCCGTGGGCACGATGGGATCGGGCCAGGCGAAGGCCGGGATCACGGGCGCCTTCGGGAGCGTGCACGGGGGAGGGGGAAGGGCGGCCGGTGCCTTGGCTGCGTCCTGTGACGGGGTCTGCGCCTTCATGGCCGTCGACGGCGCGGAGGGCGGCTCCACCACAGGCTCCGCCGATGGCACGGGTGCGTCGGGTCGGGGAGCGAACGGCTCGCCGGCCGTGCCGGGACGGGAGGCCAGGAACCAGCCCACCACGGCCGCGATCAGCACCAGGGGAATGCGGGTCAGATAGAACTTCGTGATCATGGGCGGAATCTACATGGTGCGTG
>PHBF01000206.1 GCA_002841905.1 Deltaproteobacteria bacterium HGW-Deltaproteobacteria-17 | reverse complement strand
ACCTGGGAATAGATCGACCTGTGCCCCATGACCTGGGCGAACGCGGCCATCTGACGACAAATCCGCTGGTAGACGACGTTGCCCTCGTCAGCCAGGGTGTATTCGAGCCGGTCCAGATCCGCGGGGGTGATGGCGTTGGCCACAAGACGCGTCTGCAGCAGCAGGCCCTCGCGCATCTGTTGATCCTTCTCTCGCTGTTGCGAGACGGCCGCCAGCGAGGTCAGGATGAGGATGACGAACACCGCCAGGACTGGAAAGAGCCAGCGTTTGCGGACATCCCGGGTGAACACCCGGTCGCGGCTCTGCAGGAACAGGCCGAGGAACATCAGCGCGAAAAGCCCCAGCCCCACGAAGGCCACCCACGAAAACCAGTGGATCAGGCCGGTGGCCAGCACGATCAGCGCGAAAAGTTCCCCGGTGTTTCCGTGTCGGACCGGGCGCGTCGCGGCAAAGACACCGAACCCCAGGGCGACGCCGACCAGCACCATGGCCAGAATCAGGCCGGCCACCCCGAAATTCGCCTGCGAGTGGATCGACAGGGTCGCGTGGGCCAGGAAGACCATTCCCCCCAACGACAGACCGATGGACAACTTCCGGTGGCCCGGCCATGATGACGTGGAGTCCATCTCCAACTGAACCGCGATGAAGGCGGCATAGCACGCGCACAAGGCGAAATAGAAGACGTCCATGAACCACCGATGGCCGGAAAAACTGCAGGGGTGATCACGTTTTCTCCGGTGCGGCCACTATGCCATAAAAAGCCGACGTACAAAAAGGAAAATCCGGCTACCGGCCGGAGACGGTGGGAACCCGGGTTTCCGCGAGCCTGGCCAACACCCGGCTGGCACGCCCGGGCTGGCCTGCGGCACGCAGGGCGCGTGCCCACTGCAGGAGCCCCTCGGGGGGGTGGTTCTTCCGGGCACAGTACCAGCCAAGATGAACGGCGGCGGCGGAATACTCCCGGCGCTCCATCAGGATCATGGCCAGGTTCCACCGCGCCGCGTCGTTGCCGGGATCCAGGTAGAGCGCCGTCTTCAAATGCCGCATGGCCGGCTCAACCTGGTCCAGGGTCCACAACAGCGCCCCCAGGTTCGCGTGCGCCTCGGGGTTGTCGGGCTGCTCACGGATGGCCTCCTCGAAGAACCAGCGGGCCCGGCGATTCTCCCCCTCGAGAACCTGCACGACCCCCATCCCCACCAGCGCCCGGGGATCCCGGTCGTCGAACTGCAGCGCCAGCTCGAAATGCCGCTGGGCGAGCTCGGGCTCCTGCTCCCGCAGGGCCGCAGCCCCGAGCTTCACATGCCGGGCCGTGTGGGGATTGTCGTGGGCTCCCCGACAGGCCGTGAAAGGGAGGATGAGGATGAGGATGAGGAACGGTTTCTGCATGGCGACCTCCGCACGACGTTATTATCGGAGGCCGGCGACACAGGTTGCGTACAAATTGAAAGAAAAGGAAGAGGGAAAGAAGGAGCGGGCTCGAAGACCCACCAGGTCGGCGTCAGAACGCCTCCACACCTTCGAAGTGACTGCCGCAGCCGATGGCCTGGGCGAACCCGAGCCAGGACGCAGGCAGGAAGCGGGACCCGACGACCTGCGGCAGGTCCGTCTCGGGATCGGCGAAGGCGACCCGGCAGGCCCAGAGGAAATGACCCTCGAACGGAAAGTGGGAGGCCTGTGCATAGAGCCCGTCGTTGAGGATCGGATGACCGGCATGGGCCAGCTGGACGCGGACCTGGTGCCGCCGTCCGAAGCGCGTGACGACCTCCACCAGCGAGAGGCCGCCGCCTTCCCACAGGCGGGTGACCAGCGAGATCGCCATCTGACCGTCGGGACCCTCGCCGGGTTCGTATCGCACCCGCTGGGTGCCCTGCGTGAAGACCCGGCCGCTCAGCCAGACGGGGCGCTCCGGGAAGCAGCCCTGCACCAGCGCCCGGTAGGTCTTCTCGATGCGGTGCGAGGCGAACCGCTGACGCAACCGCTCCTGTGCGACCGGATCCATGCCCGCCAGGATCAGCCCGGAGGTGTCGTTGTCGAGCCGGTTGACGATCCCGGCCTCCCGCGGAGGCGCACCGACGATCCCGGGAACGGCGGCCAGCAGCGCGCCGGCGACCGTGGGGGCGTCCTCCGGGGTCAGCGGCAGGGTGGGCAGCTGCGGCGGCTTGTCCACGATCAGGACCCGTGGCGTGCGCAGGATCACCCGGATCATCCCGGGGTCGGTGGGGGCCGGCGTCCAGACATCCGCCTCGGGGGGCAGCTCGAGGAGCTCCAGCACCGAACCGGCAGCCGGCCTGTCGCCGCGACGGGCCCTGCGACCATCCACCCGTACCATTCCATTGTCGATCAGGTTCTGCCATTGGGGACGCGTGCGACCGGGAAAGAGTCCGGAACAGATCTTTTCGACCCGCCACCCGGACATCGGTTCAGTCACCATGCAGCGTTGCAGCGTCATCACCGTTTAGAAGAAAGGCAACCCCGGCCCAGCCCTTCAAAAGAATTTACCGCTTCAGAGGAGAGTGGAAACGGTGATGTGAATGTTGGCGGGAAAGGGCTAACCGGGCCGGGGTAAGTTCGGGATAGGTTGCTCACGCAACCCAGAGATATGTCAAAATCTCCTCTGAAGTAACAGCCTCGTGGTAGCAACCTCTTCTCCAAGAGGTTCTTTCTCGCTCCCAATGATGGATTTATAGTCGAGTCACACCCCCACGTCAAGTATTTTTCCGAAAAATTTTATTGTCCCTGTAATTATAGGTGTTCTTTTTCGATTTTCAGAATGATTTCATAGACTTCCGATTTCGTCATACCTGCATAAGGGGCCAGGATGGTCGCGACGGTTTTCACCGGAAGATCCAGGGAACGGAGCCGTATAATTTCGTTTTCCAAAGCCGGAAATTCAGGTTTTTCGCCGGTGCGCCGACCTGGCGCAAGCACCAAGGTGAATTCACCCCTGATTTCACTCTCACTGGAATTTGCATCCAGATCACCAAGGGTGCCCCGGGTGATCGTTTCAAACTTTTTGGTGATCTCCCGGCAGAGCACACACTCCCTGTCATTTCCGAGGATCCGGGCGAGATCGTGCAGCGTTTCACGGATGCGGTGGGGGCTCTCGTAGAGCACGACAGTTCCGTCCAGAGTGGAAATTTCCGCCAGACGTTTATTTCTGTCGCTGCCCTTGGCCGGCAGGAAACCCTCGAAATGGAAGCGCGAACCGGGGAACCCCGACACCGAGAGGGCGCAGGTGACCGCGCTCGGCCCGGGGACGGGGATGATATGGGCGCCGGCTTCGCGGGCCGCGGCCACGGTGCGATCCCCGGGGTCGGAGATGCATGGTGTGCCCGCGTCGGTCACCAGCGCCACCGAGGCGCCCTCGGAGAGCCTTCGGGAGATCTCCTCGGCCCTACGTGCCTCATTCCCCTCGAAGGAGGAGATGACGGGCACCTTGGGCAGCCCCAGGGCCTGGAGCAGGTGACGGGCCACGCGGGTGTCCTCGGCGGCGATCAGGTCCACGCACCCGAGCACGGCCCGCGCCCGCGGCGAGAGATCGTCGAGGTTCCCCAGGGGCGTGGCGACCACATACAGGACGCCCTCGGGGTGGGGCTCATGCACGAACTTCATTCGAACCCCAGCGCGACGACCACGTTGTCGCCCAGCTCTGCGGTGAGGTACTCGCGCAGCTGGATCATCAGGCGCTTCTCGAGTTGACGGGCCCGCTCCCGGCTGATGCCGTAGCGGTCGCCGATGTCCTTGAGGGTCATCGGCTCGTCGGAGAGCAGGCGTTCGCGCATGATGACCAGATCACGGCCCTTGAGGCGGGCCGCGTAGGCGTGCAGTTTCTCGGAGACCAGGGCGCGCAGCTCTTCGGCGGCGACGACCTCGTCAGGGATGCCCTGGCCGTCGCTCATGGTATCCATGAGGGTGCGGCCGTCGTCCTCGTCGGAGCGCAGGGGCGTCGACAGGCTCAGATCGGAGGCGGCCATGCGCTTCTGCATCTCGCTGACCTCGCGCTCGGAGACGTCCAGGGCCTCGGCCAGCAGCTGGGGCGTGGGCACGATCCCGCGTTCGCGCAGCAGCTCCTGCTGCTTGTGCAGGTTGAAGAAAAGTTTGCGCTGCGCCTGGGTGGTGCCGACCTTGACCAGGCGCCACGAGTTCAGCAGGTATTTGAGGATGTACGCGCGGATCCACCACGATGAATACGTGCTCAACTTGACGCCGCGCTCGGGATCGAACTTCTCCACGGCCTGGATCAGGCCGATGTTGCCCTCCTGCACGAGATCCATCAGGTTCTGGTGCACACGGCTGTACTCGTGGGCGATCTTCACCACCAGGCGGAGGTTCGACGTCACCAGGCGCCGCCCCAGGCGAGCGTCACGGGTGCGGACATACCGCGTGGCCACGTCGTGCTCCTCGTCGGGTGTCAGCAGCGGGTAACGACGGATCTGCTGGATGTAGGCGCGTACGGGATCGTAGCGGACCAGGCCGGCGAGCTCGTCGTCGTCGACCGTGGGCAGGATCGCGACCTCGTCGAGCTCGGCGTTCTCCGGCGCCGACGAGAGGATGTCCTCCGGGCTGACGGTGATCTCCTCCTCGGATTCGGCTTCGTCCTCGAACGCGACCTCCCGGTCGTCGATCTCCATCGGCGCGCTCACCGGCACCAAAGAGGCGCTTTCGGCCTTCCGGGAGGCCTTTTCCTTTTCACTTTTCGGAGTCTTCTTCTTCCCAGTCACCTTCGATCACCCCATCACCGCTGCCTCCAAAGGCATCCGGTGCTCCCGGATATTGCACAAAGCGGATCTTTTTCGCAAAGTGTTTTCCAAGGGCCCACGCCACGAGCTTCCGAATCGGCGGCACCAGCAGCAGCAGACCGACCGCGTCGGTGATCACGCCGGGCGTGATCAGCAGCAGACCCGCGGCCAGCAGCAGGACCCCTTCCGTGAGGGCGCCCGTGGGCATGCGACCGCCCTGCAGATCCTGGTTGAGCCTCGACAGCACGCGCGCGCCCTGATGCCTGACGCAGGCCATCCCCACCACCCCGGTGAGGATGACCAGGCCCAGCGTCATGCCGAAGCCGATCCGGCCAGCCACCTGCACCAGCAGGTAGATTTCGGCGATCGGAATACCGATGAAGAGCAGCAGATAAATCAATGCCGGAACACCCTCTGGTTGGTGAACACCAACGCGGCCCGGTGTTCGTTGCAGGCCCCGATCACCTCATGATCGCGCATGGCCCCGCCCGGCTCGGCGAACGCCGTCACGCCCAGTCCGCAGGCCGTGTCCACGGCGTCGCGGAACGGGAAGAAGCCGTCGGACGCCATCACCGAACCGGCCAGGCCACCTTTTTCTTCCCGCACCTGCCTGTGCAGGTCCGAGAGGGTCGAGGCTTCGATCTGGCCCTTGGCGACGGCCAGCTCCAGCTCGAAGATGGACATCCTGTGACGCTCGAAGGCCAGCTGGTCGGCGCGCTTGGTGAAGGCCTTCTCGATGGCCAGCCGGACCGCACCGACCCGATCCTGCTCACCCGTGCCGATGGCCGTGGTGACGCGATCACGGACCATGACGATCGCGTTGGAGGTCACGTTGGCGCAGATGTGCCAGGCCATGTAGAGATCCGCAAGCTCGGCGGCCGTGGGCGCGCGCTCGACGCGGTGGGTGGTGCCCTTGTGGACATGCTCGGCCAGTACGAAGTCCTCGACCGACCGCACGATCGACACCTGGGACATCTGCAGGATCAGGCCGCCGTCGGAGGTCGAGGACACCTGCAACTGCAGGTCCTGTCCGCGGCTCTCGAGCTCGCCC
>PHBF01000205.1 GCA_002841905.1 Deltaproteobacteria bacterium HGW-Deltaproteobacteria-17 | reverse complement strand
GCGGCGGTTGTGGGTGATGACCAGGAACTGGGTGGTGCGCGACATCTCGCGCAGCAGGGCGTTGTACTTGTCGACGTTGGCCTCGTCGAGGGGGGCGTCGACCTCGTCGAGCACGCACAGCGGCGAGGGACGGAACAAAAACAGCGAGAAGAGCAGGGCGATGGCGGTCATGGCCTTCTCCCCGCCCGAGAGCAGCTCCATGGCCTGCATGCGCTTGCCCGGCAGCTGGACCAGGATGTCGACGCCGGTCTCGAGGGGGTCGCCGTCGCCCAGGCGCAGTTGGGCCGTGCCGCCGCCGAACAGCCGCGGGAACAAGGTGGAGAAGCGCTCCGAGATGCCCGCGAACGACGCCAGGAAGCGCTCCCGGGACTGCTCGGTGATGTTGAGGACGGCCTTCTCCAGATCCGCGACGGCCTTCTCCAGATCCTTGAACTGTGCCGAGATCTGGGTGTGGCGCTCCAGCGTCTCCTCGTGTTCGTGGATGGCGTTGGGGTTGTAGTCGCCGCGCAGGCCGCCCATCTCCTGCATGACCTCGTCGCGCTCGGCCTTCTGGGCGTCGCCGAAGCGCTCCCGGTATTCCTCCTGATCCATGAGGTTGTCCAGGCGCTCCATGGGGAAGTTGTCGGCGAAGTCCGAGACCAGGTAGGCCAGGCTGCCGTCGAGCCGGGCCAGCTCGTTGTCGAGCTCGTTGCGGCGGTTCGTCAGCGGTGAGATCTGGCGCTCCAGCTTGCGGATCTTGTCGCTCTCGGAGTCCCACAGGGCGGTCAGGCGCTCCTTCTCCTGGCGCTTGGCGTCGAGCTGGGCCTTGGCCTGGCCGAGGATCTCCTGCTGGGCGGCCAGCTGCTCCTGGAACATGGCGGTCTCCTCGGTGAGCTCGCGGATCCGCACGTGGCCCGAGTCGATGGTGGACTGGGCGTCCTCGACGGTGGTGCGGGCCACCTCGAGCTCCTCCTCGAGGCGCTTCTGCAGGCGCTGCTCGCTCTCGATCTTCTGCTTCCAGCCCTCGGCGGCCACGCGCACGTTCTGGACCTGCTCGTTGAGCCCGTCGGCGCGCTGGGCCATCTCGCGCAGCTTCTCGAGTCCGGCGGTCAACTGCTCCCGTTTGGCGCGCGCCTTGCGCTCCAGCTCCGGATCCAGGTGCGGCCTGGGCGCCTCGGCGGGGACCGCCAGCCGGGCGATGGCCTGCTCGCGGTCGGCGATGACCTGCTCGAGGGTGCCCAGCTGGGCGCGCAGCTTGTTCTCGGTGACCAGCTCGCCCGACAGCGCCGTCTGGGCGTCGCGCAGCTGGACCCGCAGGTCCCGCAGGCCGGCGGTGGCCGTCTGGACGCGCCCGGAGGCCTCGGCCACGGCCTGGGCCAGCTCGGCGCGACGGGCGGCCGCGGCCTGGGCCTGGGGTTCGAGGCGGTCCTTCTCCAGACGGATCCGGAAGGCGCTCTTGGCGCTCCGGCGGTGGAGCCAGACCTCCCCGTTGCCGGTGACCAGCACCGTGTCCGACACGATGAAGCCGCCGTCGTCCGGGATCAGGTGCAGGTGGTCGATGGCCGCCTCGAGGGAGGGGGCGAACCACCAGCGGGCGATCCAGCGGGAGAAGCGGCCGTCGAGGCAGCGCACCCGGTCCGTCAGCGGGATCCATCCCTCGGGCAGGTGGGGCGCGGGGGCCTCGGCCTCGGCCTGCGGCAGCATCAGGCCCACGTCGGCGCAGTCGCTCTCGCCGGCCAGCCGCAGCAGGTCCGCCAGCCGCTGGGTCCCCGACAGCCGGAACGCATGGGTGGCGCGCGACAGGATCAGCTCCAGCGGGGCCACGGCGCTCTCCTCGGGCGAGAAGGCGTCCAGCAGCGAGCCCTCGACCCAGTCCACGTGGCCGGCCTTCTCGAGGGTCGACCACAGGCGCCGCGCGCTCTCGTCGGCGTCCTGGTGGTGGGCGATGACGTCCTGCAGGTAGGCCAGCTTGCCCGAGAGCGAGGAGTCCTCCTTCTCGGCGGTCATCAACTGGTTTTGCAGGTCGCGGCCGGCCTCGGTGTCGGCGTGGACGGCCGCCTCGAGGGCCTTGAGCGCGGCCTCGAGCTCCCGGTACCGCTTCTCGGCGCCGTCGCGGGCGGCCAGGCAGGCCTCCAGCTGGGGCGCCAGCTGCGCCTGCTGCTCGCGCATGCGGGCCACTTCGGACACGAAGGCGACGCGGCGCGCCTCGTTCTCGACGCGCTGGCGGGCCTCACTCTCGGCCATGGCGGTCTGCGCCGAGATCTGCTTCTCCAGCTGGAGGACCTCGTTGCGCAGGTCCTGGACGCGGGCGTCCAGATCGAGCCTGGCGTTGCGGGCGGTCTTGAACTCCTGGTCCAGCTGGGCCAGCTCCTCGTTCTTGATGCCGGCCACCGACACCAGGTGCAGGGCCTTCTCGACGCTCTGGTCCACCAGCTTCTGCGTGCTCTCGAGCTTGGTCTGGCTCTCGACCTTGCGCTGGTGGGCCGTGGCGATGGCCTTCTCGAGGGAGACCAGCTGGTTCTGGCCGATGCGGACCGAGCCCGTCAGTTCGGCCAGCTGCTTCTCCAGCTGGATCAGGCGGTCCACCGTCTCCATGTAGGCGGTCTCGGCCTCGGCCTTCTGCAGCTGGAGGCCCTCGGCGCCGGTGCGGACGATCTCGAGCTCGTTCTGCAGCAGCAGGATCTTCTCGCCCATGGCGGTCTGCTGGGCGCGGGCCCGCTCGATCTGGGCCTGCAGCTCGCGGCCCTGGTGCACGGCCCGCCAACGCTCGAGGATGAAGATGCGCTTCTCGAGGATCTGGAAGCGCTGGGCGACCGCCTTCTGCCGTTCGAGCTGGTTCAGCCGGGTCCCCAGCTCACGCACGATGTCGCCGATGCGCTCGAGGTGGTGTCGGCTCTCCTCGAGGCGCTTCTCGCTCTCCTTGCGCCGGGTGCGGTAGCGGCTGATCTGGGCGGCCTCCTCGAACAGCATGCGGCGCTCGTCGGGGCGCGCCGCGATGAGGTAGGCGATCTTGCCCTGCTCGATGATGGCATAGGAGCGCGAGCCCAGGCCGGTGCCCGAGAAGACGTCGACGATGTCCTTGAGCCGGCAGGGCATGTTCATCATGCGGTATTCGGAGGTGCCGTCGCGGTGCAGGACGCGGGAGACGCGGATCTCGGGGTACTGCATGTAGGCCACCGGCGGCGGGCTGCGGTCGTCCTGCTCGAACACCAGGGTGACCTCGGCCAGGCCCGCGGGGGCCCGGTTCTGCGAGCCCGAGAAGATGACGTCCTCCATGACGCGGCCCCGCAGGCTTCGCGCGGACTGCTCGCCGAGGACCCAGCGGATGGCGTCGACGACGTTGCTCTTGCCGCAGCCGTTGGGGCCGACGATGGCGTTGAGGCCGTCGGGCAGCTCCAGCAGGGTGCGGGAGGCGAAGGATTTGAAGCCGTTGATTTCCAGTCGGGCCAGTCGCATACAAACCGTCCAATCGAGCCCCGCAACCTAACAGATATGGGACCCGTTTCCAACCCGGCGGGATTAAAATAAGTAATTCCCGGGAAAACGCTTGAATCAACACCACATTTTCACGTAGGCTGCTGCAGCCGGACGAATCAACCCCGGGCTGGAGGTTTCCCATGAAAAGACTTTTCATAATTATTTTATCTTTGACTGCGCTCGTGGCCTTTGCGGCCTGCGATGACGACAAGGGCAACAAGGCCAACGACCTCGGCGTCGGCGCCCAGTGCACGGAGACCGCGCAATGCGACGTGGAGACGCAGGAGTGTCTGCTGGACTTCAAGGGCGGCTACTGCGGTGTCAAGGACTGCACCGCGGACCTCGACTGCCCCGAGGGCTCCCGCTGCGTGGCCCACGACGACGGGTTCAACTACTGCTTCCTGATCTGCGTCGACAAGGCCGACTGCAACGTGAACCGCGACCTCGAGAACGAGGCCAACTGCTCCTCGTCGATCACGTTCGTCGAAGAGCCCCAGGACGGCAAGGCCTGCGTCCCGCCCTCCAACTGAAACCGTCCCTTATTTTACAGGAATATCTTTACTGTATTCCACGAAGCCGAGCTCCACGCCGTTCAGATCCCGGGCGTTGAGCAGCTTCACGCCCCCGGGGGTGGTCTCCGGGCCGTGCAGGATGACCACGTCCCGGGCGCGCAGGTGTTCGGCGGTCTTCTCGAGGTCCTCGACGATGAAGCCCAGGGAGAGGCCGCGGGTCTCCACGACGCGTCCGGTGCCGGTGATGAACTCGAGCACCCCGCCGTGCCCGTCGTTGACGAACGCCAGCTCGACCCGGGGGCCGGCCTTGAAGCGGCGCTCCACCTCGAAGCCCAGGACCGCACGGTAGAACTCGATGGTCTTGTCCAGATCCTCCACGTGGATGGTCACGAATGAAAGCTGCATGAGTGCTCCTCCGCAGGGCGCACCGTGATGACGTCACCGGCCCCCCGCACCCCGAGGGTGGCGCATTCGCGGCTCGCCTGCAACAGGGAATTGGAAGAAAAATGCGGCCGCGGCCATCCCTCCATGGAATTTGCGGGCGATCGGGGCGGCGTGGTATATCCGGGGCGTTCGAGCCGGTCCCCGGGGCCGGCAGGAGAGGGCGACATGGCGCTGAAGGTTTCGCTTCACAACAAGAAGGTGGTGGTGGTGGGCGCGGGGGGATCGGGCCTGGCGGCGGCGCGGCTGGCCGTCAAGGCCGGCGCCCGGGTGACGATCAACGATCTCGCGCGCAAGGATCCGGCGGACATGCCCGCGGGCGTGGAGACGCACTTCGGCGGCCACCCGGACGAACTGTTCCGCACCGCCGACCTGATCGTGCTCAGCCCCGGCGTGCCCCCGCTGGCGCCCGTGGCGCGCGCGGAGGAGGCCGGCGTGGAGGTCGTCGCCGAGGTGGAGCTGGCGCTGCGCTTCCTCGACGCCGGCATCGGCGCGGTCACCGGCACCAACGGCAAGTCCACCACCGTGTCCCTGCTCGGCGAGCTGCTGGCGGCCACCGGTCGCCCCGCGTTCTCCGGCGGCAACCTGGGGATCCCCCTGTCGGACGTCGTCGACACGCCCGCCGGCGGCGCCGACGGCCTGATCGCGCTGGAACTGTCGAGCTTCCAGCTCGAGCACATCACCTCGCTGCGCGCGAAGGTGGCGGCCCTGCTGAACCTCACCGAGGATCATCTGGACCGTTACGATTCATTTGAGCACTATTGCCGCACCAAGTTGAACATCTTCCAGAACGGACCCCAGGCCGTGGTCTACAACGCCGACGACCCGCTGGTGGTGGCGGGCGTCGCGGACGTGACCGCTCCCAGGCACGGCTTCTCGGTGCTGGGCACGGCGGCGGCCTTCCACCTCGACGACGGCGAGCTGGTCTTCTCCGACTGGGGCCTGCGTTTCCCGACCCGGGACATGAAGCTCACCGGCCGGCACATGATGGCCAACGCGCTGGCCGCGGTCGGGTCGGCGCTGCTCATGGGCGTCGAGCCCGGGCTCGTGGGGCCGGTGCTGGCGGACTTCGGCGGGCTGCCCCACCGCATGTCCTACTGCGGCGAGGTGCGCGGCGTGCGCTACTACGACGACTCCAAGGCGACCAACGTCGGCTCCGTGGAGGGCTCCCTGGCCGGCTGGGAGTCCCCGTACGTGCTGCTGCTGGGCGGCCGCCACAAGGGGGCGCCCTACACGCCGCTGATCCCGGTGCTGAAGAAGCGCTGCCGGGCCGTGGTGGTGCTGGGCGAGTCCGCGGCCCTGATCCGCGCCGACCTGGAGAAGGATCTGCCGGTGCACGACGCGGCCTCGTTCGACGACGCGGTGCACCTCGCCGCGGCCCT
>PHBF01000204.1 GCA_002841905.1 Deltaproteobacteria bacterium HGW-Deltaproteobacteria-17 | reverse complement strand
TCGAGTTGAACCTGCAGAAGGGCGAGAAGGAGCGCCGCCTCCAGATGCTCTTCAAGGCGATTTCGTTCAAGCGCGACGACGCGAAATAACCCCGGAAGAAAAAGAAAAAGAAGGGGAAAAAACGGGGAGTTTTCACCACGGAACACGCGGAACACGCGGAAGGGGAGAAGTCCGACAGGTCCGACCGGTCCGACAGGTCCGACAGGTCCGACAGGTCCGACCATTCAGACCTTCTCAGGCAGAGCGCATACGCTCTTCCTCTGCCATCAGGTCGTCTGATTTCCCCCGCCAGCTCCCAGGAGGCCGTCGGCGAGCTCCAGCGCGTCGACGGGCCAGAAGACCGCGGGGCGGGGGCGCAGCACACCGGGGAGACCGGCCTCCGGGCGGCAGCTCAACACGGCCTTCACCCAGGGTTCGGGGAAAGTTGACAGGCCGTGCACCGCGCCGACGAGGGCACCGCAGATCGCCGCGTTGGTGTCGGTGTCGCCACCTCCCATGATGGTCGTCACGATGGCGTCCTCAGGGCCGGAGTGCCTGAGGTGGTACAGGGCGTTCTGGAACGCGATCAGGACCCATCCCTGCAGGTGCATGAAGTCCGCCGGCGGTGCGGTCCCGGCGGCCTCGATCACCTCGAGGATGCTCACGTCGGCGCTCATGGCCGCGGCCTGCTCCCCGATCCAGGCGAACAACGTCGGTCCGTCGCAGCCGGTGCCGACGGCGTGGGCGATGGCTGTGGCGAACAGCGCGGAGGTCTGGAGGCAGACCGGGTGGGGATGGGTGAGCTTCGCGTCCTCGGCGGCCCATCCCGCCACGGTCTCCCGCGGGTACCGCGCGCCGAAGATGCCCAGGGGGCTGATCCGCATCAGGGCCCCGTTGGCCTGACTTTGCGGGTTGGGCGCGCCGGAGAGCCCCATGCCGACGGTGCGGCCGACGTCGAAGGGCACGGACTTCAGCCAGGAGACGTAGGCATTGAAGACCGCGTGGGCTTGGAAGGTGCCTTCCTGAACCAACGAGCGGGCCAGCATCAGGGCCATCTCGGAGTCGTCGGTCGGCTGGCCGGCCAGCGTCCGCCACACCGGACTGTCGAAGTGCCGCCGAAGGCCGTCGGGGAACCGCTCCCGGAGGGTGACCGGATCGAGGAACTCCACCTGGCTGCCCAGGGAGTCGCCCGCGAGCTGGCCGAGCAGGCAGCCCCGGGCCCGGTCCCGCATGGCGTCATCGATGGTGAAGGAGGCGGGAGCAGTGGTGGAACGGGCGGAAGGAGTGGGCGTGTGGCTCATCACACAAGTACAGCAAAAAACCCGGGGAATACAAGTTGAAATTCGGATGCGAAATCCGGAATCCGGGATATAGTGCCCCCGGAGGTGGAGCCCATGTCCGGATTGCTGTTTGCCCTTGCCCTTCTTTCGACCCCGACGGATTCGGAGAATTTCCTGCAAATGCTTGGCCAGGCCGAGGCCGGAGGGCGGCTGACGGCCCTCCAGCGGCTCGATCTGCAGGAGACCGCGGTGAAGCAGCCCTCGGCGTTGCCGCCGGCCTGGCGCGCCGCCCTGGCGGCCCACCCGCTGCGCCCGGAGGCCTCCACGGCCATCCTGGTGGACACCCTCCAGGAGCGGATGCATCTGGGGCTCCGCGGCCTGTACACCTACCCGGCCGAGCTGCCCAACTACCTGGACTCGGAGACCTTCCCGATCCGGGTCTACTACGATGACGGTTCGGTGCATTCCCTGGCCCTGTCCGTGTTGGCCGCCGCCGAGACCTCCTGGCAGGTCCAGATCCTCGACTGGGGCTGGTTCGCCCCCCCCCTGGACGCCGACGAGGGCCGCTACCGCCTCTACGTCACCACCTCCGGGATGGGCGGCGGCGGTTACACCGCTCCGCTGGGTCCCTGGCCCGAGACGGCGTGGGACGACTGCGTCAGTTACATCGTCATCGACCGATCCAATGACGAACAGAGCGTTGGAGCTGTGGTCGCCCACGAGCTCAACCATGCGATGCAGGGGGCCATGGACTGCATGGAGCCCTCCTCGTTCTGGGAGAACTCCGCCAGTTACATGATGC
This sequence comes from Deltaproteobacteria bacterium HGW-Deltaproteobacteria-17, assembly GCA_002841905.1. Lineage (GTDB taxonomy): Bacteria > Myxococcota_A > Polyangia > HGW-17 > HGW-17 > HGW-17. The sequence goes on along the minus strand of PHBF01000204.1, from coordinate 3,780 downwards.
TGGCCGTGTATCCGGGCTCGATCTGGTATGTCCGGTATTTCCTGGAGAGCTTCCAGGTGGCCCCCCAGTGGAGCGTCGCCGACGGCAACCAGAACAGTTCCTACTGGTACGGCGGGTTCATCTGGCCGTATTTCCTGGTGAGCCAGTACGGGGAGAGCTGGACGGATGCGGTCTGGCTGCGCCAGGTATGGGAACGCTCGATGCAGTCCTCCAACTTCTCCTCCAACCTGCCACACTACCTGACCGCGATCGACGAACAGTTGACCGAAGCCGGTGACGGGGATCTGGTGTCCGCGTTCCACGCCTTCTCCCGTGCGCGCTTCTTCCTCGATGATCGGACGCACGAGACCTACTCGGTGCTCCCCCACGCCGAGCAGTTGGCTCCCACGCCCACCCTGACGGGCAACCTGTTCAACGACACCGAGGAGCAGGAGTACCTGCCGCCCAAGGCCTCCTGGCCCAAACCCTATGGTGTGAACTACCTGATCCTGGAGAATCCCGCGGACTATGCGCGCAACACCACCCTGGAGGTGGTCACCACCGACGAAGCCCCCTGGCATTTCCAGTTGATCACGCTCTCGGGGGATCCCGAGATCCTCGAATGGGATTCCACCGGTCAACGGACGGTCTTCTCTTTCGATCCCCACCCGGGCGTCAACCAGCTCCTCATCGTCGAGCACCTGGCACCGTCGTCGTTCCACCCCAACTCCATCCCGGCGCAGGGGACGGAGTATAAATTATATTTGCGTCCCACCATCGGTCTGCCGAAGATCACCAGCGTCTCCCCGGGGTCGGTCTATGACGGGACCGAGGTGGTCCTCAACCTCTACGGACAAAATTTCTTTGAAGGCTGCTCCGTCGCCTTCTTTCCGGCGCAGGACATCGAGGTCCTCGAGGTGACCGGCAGCACCGAGGTGAACCTGAAGGTGAAGATCCGCATCGCCCGGGGCGCGCTGCTGGGCGAGTACGGTGTGTCCGTCAGCAACCCCGACGGCGGATCCTTCCGCTATGATGAAGCCTTCACCGTCGTGAAGAACCCTGCCGGGCCGACCTCCGACGGGTGCTCCTGCTCCCAGCGCCCGGGGAGGCCCCTGGGTCTCCCATGGCTGCTGGCGCCGCTTGTGTTCTTTGTCTTCCGCAGGCGCCTGGTCCCTTAAAGTTGCAAAAAAATTCCAAACGACTAAGGTGACGGGGCAGGTTATGGGATGATTCATTTACTATACGCACTCACCGTCCTCTGGACCCAGCCTTCCGCCGTACCCCGTCCTACCCGGTTCGTGGTCGTCAATTCTTCCGGAAAACACAAGGATATTCAATTATTTCATGTACGTCATGGTGCAGAGAAATACCTGACCCAGACGGCCGTCGAGGAGACGGCCCTGATCTGTCGCAATAAAAAGGTCATCTTTGTGGCCGGAGAGCAGATCCAGACCGTCGATCTGGACCGGCCCAGGCAGGAAACCACCCTGGGCACGCTTCCCAAGGCGCTGGTCGCGGCGATGGGCCCGGCCGTGCGGCACTTCCTTCGGCTGTCGCCCGACGGCACGGTCCTGGCCTGGCCCGGCGCCTCGGACATCCAACTCCAGGGCGTTGGGAAGACTTTCAATAAAAATATTACCCCCGATCCCGGCACCCGCATCGTACATCCGGTGTTCTGGCGCCCCGACGGCACCGAGATCGTCTACGTCACGCAGAACCCGGCCGGCACCGTCTGGGTTCACTTCCATCCCCTGACGCGGGTCGATCCGCGCCTCAGCCTGGCGGCGGTGTCGGGGACCAAGGGCTCGGTCTCGGCCTTCGATCTCCACTTCTCGGCTGACGGCAAGCTCGCCGCGTTGAACATGGACATCGTCATGGATCCACGCAAGACCGTGCGGTACTTCCTGGTCCTGGACGTGGAGACCGGTCAACTCCACACCCTCAGCCCCACCTGGAAGCTCGAGAAGTTCCACGGCTTCAGTCCGAAGGGCGAGCTCGTGTTGTCGGGCCGCCTCACCGGCAACAACGCGCTGTACTACTGGAACCCGGCCAATCCCAAGTCGCCGCACCTGGTGGAGAACCTGCTCAAGCGCGAGGTCTACGATTACTTTCCGGGCATGGACATCACCTTGATGCACACCGCCGGTCAGAAATGCACCGAGCGCGCGCGGTTGATCAGCCTGACCCGTCACGCGCAGGACCACCGCCTGCTCAAGTGGGCCGAGTGGGCCGAGGTGTTGGCGCTGGACGCGCCCCGTGTGTGGGGGCTGTTCCGGGGAGGCGGCACCTGCTCCGACGCCCGGCCGTCGCTGTATCTGATGAAGATGGACGGCTCAGGCCTGCTCGACGAGATGCCCCGCAGCAAATTTTCCGTGTTGCAGTCGGTCCTTCCTGAACAGGTGTCGATCTGCGATTAATGTTGGTATTTCAAAAATTCGTTGTCCTTCAATAAGGTTTTGCTATACTTTTTCAGCACACATGGAGGTGTCTGTATGATTAAGAATATTTGCAACATTTTGCTTCTGGTTTCGGTCGCCTTCTTCATCGCCTCCTGTGCGGGCAATACCAGCAGCGGCACCGCCTTCTGCGGTGACGGCAAGGTCGAGGGCACCGAGGAGTGCGATCCCCCCGGCTCCGGCGCCTGCGACGCCACCTGCATGCGCGACGTCTCCAAGTGCGGCAATGGCGTCTGCGAGTCCCCCGAGGACGAAGGGAACTGTGCATCGGACTGCTCCTCGACGGGCGCCGTGTGCGGGAACGACGTCATCGAGGGCACCGAGTTCTGTGACACCACCAAGCTCGGGGGCGCCACCTGTGTCTCCCTGGGCTACGCCACCGGCACCCTGGCCTGCGCCTCGAACTGCCAGTACGACACCGTCAACTGCGCCCAGGCCGCCGAGTGCGGCAACGGCACCCTCGATGCCGGCGAGAACTGCGACGGCGAGAACCTGAACGGCCAGTCGTGCCAGACGCTCGGGCTGGGCAGCGGCGTGCTCTCCTGCACCGGCGCCTGCGCGTTCGACGTCTCCCGCTGCTCGGCCTGCGGAAACAACGAGATCGACGCCGGCGAGCAGTGCGACACCGATCAACTCGGCGCCATGACCTGCGAGCAGCTGGGGTACGCCGGCGGCACGCTCATCTGCGGCGGTGACTGCCAGTACGACACCCGCAACTGCCTGCTGGCCTCCTGCGGCAACGGCACCGTGGAGTCGGGCGAAAACTGCGACGGCAACGATCTCAACAGCCAGACGTGCGTCACCCAGGGCTTCACCAGCGGCACCCTCTCGTGCAACCCCGACTGTTCGATCAACACCGGCGCCTGCACCTCCTGCGGCAATGGTGCGATCGAGGCCGGCGAGCAGTGTGACGGCACCAACATCGGCACGGGGACGTGCGCGGGCCAGGGCTTCACCGGCGGCACGCTGACCTGCAACGCCAACTGCACGTTCAACACCGCCGGCTGCACCCGCTGCGGCAACGGTACCGTGGAGACCGGCGAGGACTGCGACGGCGCCTCCATGGCCGGCCACACCTGCGTCACCGAGGGGTTCGCCAGCGGCACGCTGACCTGCAACTCCAACTGCACCCTCAACCCGACCGGCTGCTCCATGTGCGGCAACGGCGTGATCAACGGCGGCGAGCAGTGCGACGGCTCCAACCTGGGCGTGGGCACCTGCCAGAACCAGGGTTTCACCGCCGGCATGCTCGGCTGCAACACCAACTGCACGTTCAACACGGCGAACTGTACGCTGTGCGGCAACGGCAGCATCGAGTCGGGCGAGCAGTGCGAGGGCTCCAACC
>PHBF01000203.1 GCA_002841905.1 Deltaproteobacteria bacterium HGW-Deltaproteobacteria-17 | reverse complement strand
GGCCGGGTCGAGCCAGCGACACTTCTATGCCCTGGACCTGGGCAACACCGACCCGCCGATCCGCCTCGGGGAGCAGGCCTGCTACGCCCGCCTGGACATCGCCGAGGCCGAGGAGCACCAGGCACTGAACCTGCTGGCCTCCGTGTATGATCTCGAGAACCACCGCCTCCAGCCGGGGCTCTCCCGCCGTGGTCCGCGCATCCTCAACTTCGCCAACATCCTCAAGTACGACGCGATTCCGCTGGCCAAGACCATCGAGATCCTGCTCGAGATCGGCGAGAAGGCGCTCGGCAACCCCGTCGAGATCGAGTTCGCGGTGGACCTGGACAAGCGCTCCCCCGACGGCAACCCCACGTTCTACCTGCTCCAGCTCAAGCCCCTGATCCACCGCATGGACGAGGTGAAACTGGAACCCGAGGAGCTCCGTCCCGAGGACGCCGTGCTCTTCACGGACCAGTCCATGGGCAACGGACAGGACGCCACGGTCCGCGACATCATCTTCGCCGACCCGTCCTGCTTCGACAACGGACACACGCTGGAGATGGTGCAGGAGGTCGAGGAGTTGAACCGCACCCTCAAGGCCGATGGACGCAAGGCGGTCTTCATCGGGTTTGGCCGGTGGGGCACACGGGACCGGTGGCTGGGCATCCCGATCCAGTTCCATCAGATCTCCCAGGCGCGCGTGCTCGTCGAGGCCGACCTCCCCGACTTCCACGTGGATTCTTCCCTGGGATCGCACTTCTTCCACAATCTCACGTCGATGGGCATCGGATACTTCACCATCAACATCCGGTCCGAAAGGCACTTCGTGGACTGGGAATGGCTGATGTCCCAGCCCCCAGTGAAGACGACGGCCCATTTCCGGCACGTCCGGACCGCGATCCCGATGGAGATCCTCATGGACGGCCGCAGGGGCCTGTCCCTGGTCCGCAAGCCCGCCGACGGACCCAAACCATCGGAGCCGATGGATCAGGAATGACCGCACCACTGAACTGCCCCCTGGTTCACGACCGTCTTCGTGGTCTTCTGCGGACCTACCCCCCCGCATCAAAAGAAAATGACAGCAGTCACTGCCGGGGCTCAGGGACGAGCTGGCGACGTCGCTGATCGGTCAGCCTGGCGAGCGCCTCCTGGACACGCCCGGGATATCGCCGGGTCAGTTCCTCGAGCGCGAGGTTGGCGACCGTGAGTGACTCATGGGAGAGCGCGGGCAGGAGCCATTCGAAGGGGACGTCACGGGCCTCCTGGGCGCGGGACAGACCAATGCTCACCTGGACGATGTCGACCGAGGCGAGGAGCTTGCGGATCATCTCGAGGTGCCCGGCGTTGTCCGGATGCGTGGCCAGCTGGAGCAGCATGATGCGCTCACGCACGGTACGCCCCTGCTCGAAGGGAACCGCCAGCGGTGATAGCACGGACATGTTCTGTGAGAGCAGGTGCAGGACGCCCTCCCGCGTGTCGGGCCACTTCTCCTCGGCCAGCATCCGTTTCAGGTTCTCCGGATCATGCAGGATCATCAGATGCCAGACATGCTTGCGCACCGAGGCGTAAGGATGGTTCTTCAAACGGGCCAGGCGCGGCACGATCTTGGGGAACAGGGCGCGGCCGAGCGCCCGGGAGGACTTCCCGTCGCACAGGTCGGCGAAACCGGACAACGTCAGGTCGGGTCCCCAGGACAGCAGCAGGCTCTCGAGCTCCCGCGGCGTCTGGGTCTGCAGGTTCCCCAGTGCCGACCCCAGGACGTCGGCCAGCTTCTCGAGGCGGGGACAGGTCCCCATCTGGATCGTCGGGTCGGTCACCTCGATGGAGACCTCGGTCAGGTTCGCGTTGGCGGAGACGGCCAGCACCTGCTGCCAGGAGGTCGCCTCCGGCCCCGTCCCCGGATCGGGGGCCTGGTCGAACAACTGCCGCAGCCATGGCTGGAAGCGCTCAGGGCCCTCGAACCGCAGGGACAACGGGCGGGCGGGCACGAGCTGGCTCTTGTCCCGGATGCCCGAAGCCAGCAGCAGGCCCTGCGCAAAGTGAACACGCCGCCGCGGCTCGGATTTCCAGAAGCGACCGGCCAGCACGGCCAGGCTCTCCTGCCGTGGCGCGTAGACCATGGCGTCCTCGACGGCGGTGCGGATCTCGAAGCCTGAGAATCTGGTCAGCCATGTCTCCAGGATCGCGCTCTCGGAGGGCAGCGCATACACGGCGTAGGCCTGCAAACAGCGCGCCCGCACCTGGGCGGGGAGGCCGGTGTTCTCGATCACCGGCGCCAGCGCCGAACGGGACACCGATGCGACCGTGAAGCAGGCGAGCACCATCTGTTCATACGGCGCGGCCGATCCGAGGAGCCTCGTGAACTCGGGACTTTTCGGCGCCAGCCGGGACAGGCCCCACAGCGCGAACAACTGGGCCTGTGGAAGCTCCTGCACCGTGGTGAAGTACTGCAGATCGGGGATGATCGTGGTGTCGCCGATGTAGGAGGCCACCATCAGGCTCTTGAGCACGAAGTTCAGGTCCTGTTTGGGCAGGAACTCCTTGGTGTCGGGCTTCTCCTTCATCTTCTTCTGGGCGGCCTCGACGGTGCGGCGCGCCATGCGGACGAGCGGAATCGCTGCGTTGGGGTTGCCCAGCTGGGCCAGCAGGCTGCGGGCGTTCTCCATGTCGGCGGCGTTGTCCGAGGCCAGCGACTCCAGCAGCGGCTTGAGCGCGCGCGTGGCGACCCGGTCGAGCTCCTCCTTGGCGGCCTTGCGCTCCGCGGGCGTCGGGGCAATCCGCGTGCTTTCAAACAGCTGGGGCACGTAACGGCGGTAGGTCTCCAGCAGCAGCCTTGAAAACACGGGACGGTGGGCATAGGTGAAGGACAGCGGATGAAGGACCTTCTCGAGACGTCCCAGCTGGCCGGTGATCTCACCGAGCTCCAGGGCGAAGCGCGCGGCGCGCTCGACGACCTCGTCCTCCGAGGCGCGGGCGATGATCTGGTGGTAGGTCGAGGCGGCTTCGGCGAGCTGGCCCTCCTGCTGCTGCAGGAACGCGAGCTCGAAGTAATACGACATCTCGTAGGGATCCAGCCGGATGGCCTCCTGGAAGGACTTGATGGCGTTCTTGTAGTCCTCGAGCTTGATGGCCAGCTCGCCGGCCTTGGCCCACGACTTGGAGTCCTTGGCGTCCTTCTCGAGGGCCATCTGGAGATACAGACGGGCCTTTCCATCGTCCCCGATCACAGCCCATGCCGCGGACAACTGTTCATAGAACTCCTTGGCGCGATGGGGGATGAGCTTCACGGCCTCCTCGAGGGCGGCGATGTAATCGCGATAGCGGCCCAGTCCCTCATACAGGGCGATGATCCCCAGCAGGGGCTCCGAGAGCGAAGGCTGTGCGACGCGCATCTTCTGGAACAGTTCCAGCGTGGTCTCCCACTTGCCGAGCATCAGGTAGCCCTCGGCGAGGAACATGCCGCGGTCGATCTGATCAGGCTTCCATGAGGCAAGCCGTTCGTTCATCTCACGCTCCAGCGAGTTCAGTTCCTCCCAGAGCTTGAGGAGCTGCTTGCGGATCTTCTTGGCCATGACCACGTCCATCTGGGCGATGGCCTCGTCCAGCGCGGACTCGAAGACCCGCTCGGCGTCCTTGAGCAGCTGGTTCTTGATCATGACCGTCCCCAGCTGGAACATGAACTTCGTCTCCTTGGGGCGCTTGGCCACGGCGGCCTTGGCCTGGGCCAGCGCCTCGGGCAGCCGGCCGGCCTCGAGATAGACCCCCGACAGGATGAAGTGGGCCTCGCCCGGCTCCTCGATGAGGCCCGGCTTGAGGATCTTCTCCCAGGTCGCCACGGCCTTGAGACGATCCCCGCGGCCCCAGTACTGCTGCCCGAGGTTCACGTAGTGCTCATGATCGGTCGGCTCGAGGATGACCAGCTTCTCATAAATCTGGATGACCTTGGCGGGTTTGTTCCATTGCCCAAACAGGTCCGCCAACCCCAGGAGGACGGAGGCATCGGACCCGTACTGCGCCAGCAGGCTCTCCGCCAGGGCCAAAGCCTGCTTCATGCGCCCGGCCTTCTCATACCGCTTGGCCAGCTCGACGGCGAAACGGGTCTGAGCAGGGGCCGCGCGCACCAGGGCCTCCTGCTCGCTGATCAGCAACTGGGGCTCGGCGCCGCTCTTCTCGAGCAGGGAGATGAACTCCAGGCGGTAGTCCACGTTTCCGGGCTCCTTCCGCAGCGCCAGGCGGTAGTAGTTGAAGGCGGCGTCGAACTCGCCGAGCTCGCCGTGGATCGACGCCAGGATCGTGGCCTGGAAGCCGGTGGGCGCAGGCCATCGCTTCTTGAAGTCCTTGAGGAGCTTGGGCAGCTCGTCGCGACGGCGTGCGATCGACACCATCTTCCCGATCAGTTCGTTGCGCACCCAGTGGCCCGAAGCCGTCAGGGCGATGGCCTTCCAGTACAGTTCCACGGCCTCGGTGTCCTTGCCCATGCGTTCGAGCAGGACGCCGGTGGCCTTGAGCACGTCGATCTTGCGGCGCGTGTCACCGGCGGAGAGGTTCATCAGGGCCGCGTACTCGGTCCGGGCCAGCTCGAACTGCATGGCCTCGGTGAGCAGCTCCGCATAGTCCCAGCGCGTCTGGAAGTCGTTGGGCTTGAGCTTGACCAGGCTGGTGAAGTATTTCGCGCCGCCCTCGAGATCGCCTCCGAGGATGGAGATGCGCACCAGCTCGCGCAGCATGCGCTCCCTGATGGAGGCGTTGGGGACCTTCTCGAGGGCGGCGTCGAGGAACTTCCGGGCCTCGGGATACAACCTTTTGCGGATGTGCAGCTCACCGAGCAGCTTCCAGGACTCATAGCGCTTGTCGTCGATGGCGCGCGCCTTCTCCAGATGGACCAGGCTCTCGTCGATGCGGTCGATCCGCAGGTAGAGCTTGCCCAGGATCACGTGTCCCACGTAGTTGCGGGGGTTCTTCTCGACGACCGAACGATACTCCAGGATCAGCCGATCGAGGGAACTGTGCGTCTGGTAAAGCACGGTCAATTTGCGGAAGGCGAAGTCGTCGTCGGGGTTCTGCACCAGCATCGACTTGTAGCGGTCGATCATCGCCGGATTGAACTCGTCGCGCTTCACCTTCCAGGCCAGCGCCGAGGACGTGAACATGAATATCAGAAAAAACACGATGTGTTTCATGGTTCTTCTCGTTTCCGGTTCAGTCCTCGCGCGCAGGCGGCAGCGCGTCGATCACATGCTGGAGGAGGCTGTTGACGCGATCCAGACAGGAGACCGCGGGGGCCGGTGGCGGCTCGAAGGCGCTTCCCTGCACGGGCTTGCCGGCTGCGCAGTCGGTCTCCATCGCGGTCAGCGCCTGCTGCATGCGGCGGGAGATGGTCCGGTAGAGATAGTTCGAGATCCCCTTGGCGTCGCGGGCCTCGCTCTGGAAATGGATGTTGGCCTTGTGCAGCGCCTCGAGAGCCTCCTTGACGTTGCGGGCCTCCCAGGCCCGACGCGCATCGGACACGTACTTGCGGATCTTGTCACGCTGCTTGTAGAACTCCCGCTTCTCCTCGCTCTCGCGCAACCTCTGGCGGAGCTGGTCCCGCTCGACGGCGACGCTCTCGACCTCGGCCTTGTAGTTCTCGATCTCCTTCTTGAAGCGGACGATCTCCTGCTTCCGGTCGGACAACTGGCTGTGCAGGTCCGCCCGGCCCCAGCGGCCGCTCACGTAGCCTGTGAAGAACAGGACGATGCCGACGATCACCAGGGCGATGCGCCGCCCCCAGGGCGTGGAGAGGATCGCCCGCAGCACGGCCCAGAGGTCCGATGGCTGCGGCTCGGCGGGTTTCTTGACGGGGTCCTTGGAATCAAGGGCGGATTCGC
>PHBF01000202.1 GCA_002841905.1 Deltaproteobacteria bacterium HGW-Deltaproteobacteria-17 | reverse complement strand
GTGCAGATGCTCGAGGAGGCCCGCATCGGCATCTCCGAGGCCGGCATGTTCCTGCGCCTCTCCGAGGAGGACGACGACGGCGGGGAGAGCCTGGAGTGGATCGAGGAGCGGCTGTTCCGGCTCTCCCGGATGATGCGCAAATATCACTGCGCCGACGAGGAGGAGTTGATCGCCACGCTGGAGCGTTCCCGCGCCGAGCTCGAGGGCCTGCAGAACGTCGAGGACGAGCTGGGCAGGCTGGCCAGGCGGCTCGAAGAGGCCCGTGAGGCCGCCGCGAAGGTCGCCCAGGAGCTCATGCGTCGCCGCGCCGCGGCCGCCGTGGAGCTCTCCGCGAGGGTCACCGCCGAGCTCGCCGACCTGGGCTTCGTCTCCTCGCGGTTCTTCGTCGAGCTCACCCCGCTGCGCCCGCGCTCGGACACGCCCGCCCACCGGCGGATCGACGATCGCCGTCTGGGGAGCGCGGGCTTCGACGCGGCCGCCTTCTGGTTCGAGCCCAACCCGGGGCAGGCGCCCCAGCCCGTGGGGCGCGGCGCGTCCGGCGGCGAACTTTCCAGGATCCATCTGGCGCTGCAGAGCGTGCTCGCCGGCAGGTCCGAGGTGGCCGTGACGCTCTACGACGAGGTCGACGCCGGCATCGGCGGACAGGTCGCGGTGAAGATCGGCGAGAAGCTGCGGCGCCTCTCCCAGGTGCGCCAGGTGCTGTGCATCACCCACCTGCCGCAGATCGCCGCGGCCGCCGGCGCGCACTTCGTGGTCGAGAAGAACGTCGTCGACGGTCAGACCGTGACCTCCGTGCGACGGCTGAGCCACCCCGAGCGCATCGCCGAGATCGCTAGGATGCTCGGCGGCGCCACCCCCGAGGCCGTCGCCCACGCCGCGAGCCTGCTCGAGCAGGGCGCCCGCGACTGAGGGGCCCCATGGCCCCCGGCGAGGGCCTGGCCTGCCCAAGACCACAGGAGTGACCCATGAAGAACAGGATCCCCTCCGCACTTCTCCTCCTTGCCCTGATGGCGGCCGCCTGCTCCAAAGGCGCCCCCGAACGGCCATCCGATGGGAAACCCCCCGGGGTGGCCCCTCCGCCGTCGACCCCCCTGGGGCGCGACGGCCTGCCCCTGAACTGGGTCGACGCGCCGTTTTCGCAGCGCTCCCTGTACCTGGAGGCCGAGGCCCCCGGACCTTGCCCGCCTTGCCCGCCCGACGCCCGGTGCGCACCCTGTCCGCCGCCGTTCCACCGTTTCTCGACGCACCCGGCCGGGCACCCCGACGGAAAGATGGTGTTCGTGGCGTTCACCCGGCCGCCCACGGGCCTGAAGATCGGGGGATACTATCACCTGTCGGGGCGCACCGTGGCGTGGGCGCCCCACGGGGACATCTTCGTCACCATGGATCACCGTGCCAGGGAGTGGTTCCCCCCCGAGAAGTGCCTGGCCTTGGCAGCAGAGTATAAAGAAATAAGGGGTTCCTCGAAGGGCACCTGCGAAAAGGACGAGGACTGCACGATCCTCCCCGGCGGCGTCGACGACTGCGGGCGCGCCCTCGACACGAAGACGGCCGCCCGGCTCGAGCCCATCCACAGGATGTTCCGGGACATGTGCGGAAACACCATCCAGTGCGAACCGCGCTTCGCCCAGCCCGCCTGTCGTGAGGGCCGATGCGTGGAAATCCGCGGAAAGTGATCACGTCCCTGAAGACTTCCCCTCCCGGCGCGTCTTTTCCATGGCCCTTGAGGTTCCTTTGTACTAAAAAGCGTGGAGTCGGCGTGAAAACCGGCGACGCCACGACGACCGGCCCGGTTGGCCGCGGGTCCATGTGGACGAAAAATCATTCTGCTGAGGTGTTCCGATGAATCACTTGTTTCCTGCCAGCCTGCTGCTTGTCCTCCTGACGATCTCTTCCCCGGCCCGCGCCAACATCGTGGCCGCCCAGGAGAAACTGAACGCGGGCGTCGCCCAGTGCAAGGCCGGTGAGTACGCCAAGGGCGTCGATGTCATCGTCGACGCGGCCATGGACGCGCGCCGCGCCGATCCGAAGCATCCGATCAACACGCAGTGGCGGGGTCACCTGATCACGTGCTTCAACCAATGGTCCGACCGCGAGGCCGGCACCTGCGCGTCCCAGAAGACGCAGGCGGCGTACCAGGACCTGATCAAGGTCCACGAGAAGGCCAGCCTGCTCGCGGGCAAGGACGCCGCCCGGAAGATCGAACGCAAGCTGGAGACCTGCCTGGGGCAGCTCGTGACGGCCCATGAGAAGCAGTGCGCCACGCAGCGGGCGTCCCTGGACCTCCTGGTCAGGCTCGAGGGTCAGGCGACCCGGCCCGCCGACCGCGCGAAGGTGTCCCGGGCGGTGAAGACCTGCCGCGAAGGACGCTGGAAGACGCTCACCGACCAGTGCCGCACGACGTTCTCGTCGGCGTTCCTGTCCGAGGTCGAGGCGCTCTACCCGCTGCTGCCGGCCGCCTCCACGACCCGCGAGCAGTTCCGCGCCTGCCTGATGACCCAGGCCCAGGGCGCCCGGGAGTTGTGCCGCACGCGCATGGCCTACCGGGAAGGGTACTCCGTGTACAACCGCGCCTTCGAGGCCCTGCGGCAACTGAAGCCCATCGACGAGGCCTTCCTGGCGAAGATCGCCCCATGGAAGGACGAGTGCGGGATGCACCGCCTGCAGATGAAGGTCAAGATCCAGGCGTTCACGGGCAAGACCCGCTTCGAGTATCCGGCCCAGGCGGATCTGGTCGTGACCCGCAGCGCCGACAACGGCCAGGTGAAGGCCTGCGGTGTGATGCAGTTCCCCACGCACAACGCCGTCGACGGCGCCTGCGACGTCACGGTGACGGTGCCCCAGGAGAAGCCGGCCCAGGACAGCCCGTTCGGCGGCCGTCACTGGATCTGCCTGACGGGCAAGATCGTCACCGGCCAGGGCAAGGCCGGCGTCTCCCGCCTGCGGCTGGAGTTCGACACCACGGTGGCCCGCCCCCTCGTCTCCGAGCAGATCCAGTGGACCTGTCCCGGAAAGCCCGCGGTCATCTTCAAGGAGAAGCTCTTCGAGACGCTGTTCTCCAACCGGAAATTTCTCGTCCATCTGGAGCTGCGGGACCAGATCTCGGCCCAGTTCCGCCTGCAGGAGGAGGGGACCCGGAACCGCTCCGTCGTCTTCTTCGGGCAGTGGCAGATCCAGAAATGGTGAATCCAGGGAGGAAGGAACATGCTGACGGCCTGTGAACACTGCGGCGCGCCGCTGACCCCGGTGGCGGGCAAAAACTACCTGCTGTGCAACTATTGCATGAGCTTTCATTTTCCCCAGGCGAAGAAGGACGGCGTGGTGCCCGGCAACGAGTTCTCCGGCCACGCCTGCCCGGTGTGCGCCCACGTCCTGGTGCGGGCGACCATCGAGGGGATGGAGGCCTTCTACTGCGAGAAGTGCCGCGGTATCCTCCTCGAGCGCCGCAACTTCTCCCGGGTGGTGGAGCTGCGCCGGGCGCAGCACCGCGAGGGCTACCAGGACTATGTCCCGACGCCGATGGATCTCTCCCCGCGCAACCTGAAATGCCCCGGGTGCCATGAGAACATGGAGACCCATCCCTACTTCGGTCCCGGCCGGGTCGTCATCGACTCCTGCGGATCATGTCACCTGATCTGGCTCGATCCGGGCGAACTCCACCGGATCGAGAGCGCCCGCTGAGGTCCCCATGTTCTTCCGACGTCCGAACGTCCCCGAGCAGATGGATGCCGCCCTCGTGTCGAGCTTCGACTCCCCCGACGGCCTGCAGGTGGTGCCCACGGCCGTGGGGAAGCCCGGGCCCGGCGAGGTCCTCGTGCGCATGGCCTACGCCCCGATCCATCCGGCCGATCTGGTCTCGCTGCGCGGCCGCTACGGAGCCGTCGCGCCATTGCCGTTCGTCCCCGGGCTGGAGGGCTCCGGCACCGTGATCCGCTCCGGCGGCGGGCTGGCCGGGCGGGCGCTGGTCGGCCGTCGTGTGGCCGTCCTGGCGTTCTCCACGGCCCAGGGCACCTGGGCCCCCTACCTGGTCGTCCCCGCGTCCCACTGCGTGCCCCTGAGCTCGGGCGTCTCGCTCGCCCGGGGCGCCACGCTGCTGATCAACCCCCTGACGGCCATGGGGCTCCTCGAGCCCGAGCTCCACGCCCACCGGAGCGTGCTCGTCACGGTCGCCGCCGGCGCGCTGGGGCGCATGATCCTGGCCTGGGGGCAGCACAACGGGCTGCACATGATCGGGTGCGTGCACCGCGAGGCCCAGCGCGAGGCCCTCAAGAAGTCGGGGCACGCCGAGATCTTCAACGCCGCGGCGCCGGAGTTCCCGGCCCAGCTGCGCATCCTGTGCCGCAGGTACCAGATCCACTGCGCGCTGGACGCCACCGGCGGTCCCCTCGTGGGCCAGCTGCTGTCCCACCTGGAGGAGCCGGGCCGCGTGGTCGTCTACGGGCTCCTCTCCCGCGAGAGCGCCCCGCTGCCGGGGTTCCCCATCATCTTCCGCGACGTCGCCGTCTCGGGCTTCTGGCTCCAGCGCTGGTGGGCCGGACGCTCCCTGATCGAGCGCCTGCGCCGCGCCGTGACCATCCAGATGAAGCCCGAGATCTTCGACTCGCCCGTCCAGGCGAAGGTCCCCCTGGCCTCCATCCGGGAGGCCATCGGCCTGGCGGTCCGCAACCGCTCCGAGGGCAAGGTCCTGCTGCGCCTGGATCCGGAGCTCGACGACACCGAGTGACTCCTGACAAAGTTGGTCAGGTCCGCTGATCCCTCCAGCATCCGATCCCATTTTCCCTCGACGCGGGCTCAGCCGATGCCCAGCGACCTCATGCGGTTGACCAGCGTGGAGCGGGGCAGCTGGAGGCTGCGGGCCGCCGCGCTGGTGTTGTGGCCCTGCCGCGCCAGCGCCGTGAGGATCATCTCCTTCTCCAGCTCCTTGAGGCGGCCGGGGCCTGACACGGCCTCGGGCAAAACGGTCTCCGGCCGGCCCCGCAGGTCGGCCAGGGCGGTCTCGGGTCCGAACAGCCTGGCCTGGTTGAAGACGTGGCGCAGCTGCCGCAGGTTGCCCGGCCAGTCGTGTCCGAGCAGCCGCGCCAGCGCCCAGTCGGGGAGCTCGGGCGCGTTGAAGGCCTCCGCGAGCAGGGGCAGGTCGGCCTTGCGCTCGCGCAGCGGCGGCAGCTCCAGGCGGACGTCCATGAGCCGGTACAGCAGGTCCTCCCGGAACAAGCCGGCGGCGGCGCGTCCGGCCAGATCCGCGTGGGTGGCCGCCACGATCCGGGCGTCCGAGGTCAGTTCGCGGTCCGACCCCACCGGGCGATAGGTGCGGTTCTCCAGGAAGCGCAGGAGCGCCGCCTGGTGATCCGGCCGCAGCTCGCCGACCTCGTCGAGGAACAGCGTGCCCCCGGCGGCCCGGGAGATCAGCCCGGCCCGCGGCCCTTCGGCCCCGGTGAAGGCGCCGCGGGCGTGGCCGAACAGTTCGCTCTCGAGCAGGTCCCGTGCCAGGGCGCCGCAGTTGACCGCCACCAGCGGCCCCGCGGCCCGGGACGAGCGTTCGTGCAGGAAGCGGGCGAGCCACTCCTTGCCCGTGCCGGTCTCCCCGGTGACCAGCACCGGCTGCGTCCCGGGAGCCACCTTCTCGGCCAGCTGCAGCAGCCGGCAGAACCCGTCGGACCGGGTGTGGAAGCGCTCCCCGAAGCGCCGCCGGAGCGCCTCGGGGGGAGGGGAGGGCGTCACCACCACCGGGGCGCCGCCCAGCATCACCGTGTCGTGCAGGCGCAGGGGCGTCCGCTTCACCCGCAGCCCGTCCCGGAACACGCCGTTGGAGGAGTCCAGGTCCACGAGCTCGTGTCCCTCGGGCGTCCACTCGAGGCGGGCG
>PHBF01000201.1 GCA_002841905.1 Deltaproteobacteria bacterium HGW-Deltaproteobacteria-17 | reverse complement strand
CGCGCTCGGTGACCAGGCTCAGCAGCTCGTCGGTCCAGCGGTAGGCCTCGCGCAGGAACTCGTCGATGCCCGGCTCGAGGAAGCGCGTGTGCAGGCCGCGGTAGCGCTCCAGCACCAGCCCGATGTTGGTGACGAACTGCTCCACGGTGGTGTCGATCAGGGCCTCGGGCTCGCGGCGGGCCATGCTCTCGCCGATGAGCGCGATGCGGCGCCGCAGCTGGAACGCGTAGATGTTCGACAGCGTCTTGATCTCGTAGACCAGCTCCTCCTGGTCCTTCGAGGACAGGATCGGCGTGGTGTCGAGCCGGCGCACGATGCGGGTCAGCGGGCTCTTGTCGTTGTCGGGGTCGATCAGCAGCGCCAGGGGCATGGGCGCCACCGTGTAGCGCGTGTAGGTCACCAGGTTGTGGAAGAAGGCCTCCACGCCGTAGCGCGACCCGGTGATGTTCATCGAGGCCGGGGTGAACAGGAGGGCCTCGAGGCTGTAGGCGGTCTTGGGCTGGTTGGGGACCAGCGGATAGTCGACCTCCAGCTCCAGTTGCTGGCGGCCATGATTGCGGATGCGACAATGATATTCCATGATGATGCGATCTCACGCGGACCCGGGGACGGTCCGAAGGGACCGGGTCGGGGGCAAAACGCGCACTCTAGTGGGTTTCGTCCGGCAAATCAAGGGTCACAAACCGGCCCGGGCGGCCCTTTGGCGGAAAAAACGCGGGAGCCGGTTGCGTTTTTCCGGGTTTGGCACTATTTTGCTGCGTCCACGACCGCTTCGGGCGGCGCGGACCCGCACAAGGAGTATGGTATGGATTCTGCTGAACTGATGCGAATGGCCAAGCAGGCCATCGAGGAAAAAAAGGGGGAGGATGTGGTGGTGTTCGCCGTGGCCTCCCGGGTGGGCTACACCGACTACATCATCGTGGCCACCGGCCAGAACCGCCGCCACGTGGATGCCATCGTCGAGGAGGTCCGGGGGAAGTTGATCCAGAAGAAGCAGGAGATCGTGGGGGTCGAGGGCCGGGAGCAGGGCGAGTGGGTCCTGCTCGACGCCGGGGACCTGGTGGTGCACGTCATGCAGCCCGCCACCCGCGACTACTACCACCTCGATCAGGCCTGGGCCGACTGTAAAATCGAAGTCGCATGAAATGGTTCGTGTACAGCGTGGGGCATGAGAAGGCGGATCCCCTGGACCCGCTGGTGCAGGAGTACGCCGCGCGCATCGCCCGGAAGGTGCCCCTGACGCTCAAGGTGTTCCCCGACGAGGCCCGCCTCGACCGCGCCATCGGCGACGGGCGCGTGCGCGTCGTGCTCACCGAGCACGGGGAGCCCCAGGCGTCCTCGGAGAAGTTCGCCGCGCGCATCGGCCAGATGCTGGCCCACGAGGGCCGGGACGTGGTCTTCGTCATCGGCGGATCCCACGGCCACTCAACGGAGTTCCTCGCCAGGGCCCACCAGCGCTGGTCGCTGTCTGGCCTGACCTTCCCCCACCGCCTCGCGCGTCTGCTGCTGGTCGAGCAGCTCTACCGCGCCCTGTCGATCCTGGCCAACGAGCCGTATCACCACTGAAGAAGAAGAGAAGAGTTCACCACGGAGCACACGGAAGGTCCGGAAGGGGAATGATATGTTTGGGGTGTTCGGTGGAAAACTCCATTCCCTGACTTTCCGCATGTTCTTTGTGTTCCGTGGAAAAAATCTTTTCCAAGGTCTATTCGCGTGTTCCGCGGTGAGGTCTTCTCAGTTGGATTAGAACTTGGCGGTGGCGATGATGGCGGCGCCGAACTTGTTGCCGTCCTCGAACTCACGCTTGGCGGTGCCGTTGGGGAGGGTCTTGAGGGTCGTGAAGTTGGGGTCGCGCTGGTAGAGCACCACGAAGGACATGCTCATCATGTTGGAGAGGTCCCACTTCAGGCTGAGCTTGGAGCCCAGGATCGGCAGGGCGTCCTCGCCGTCGGGGAGCACCGAGAGCTCGCCCTCGTTGCGCACGACGATGGTGCGGATGCCCAGGTCCACGTCGGAGGCGCCCGTGGAGGTCGTCAGGTGCACCTTCGCCGTCGACGGCATCTGCACGCCCAGGGTCAGCCCCAGGGTCATGTGAAGGTTCGGGAAGTAGTAGTCGCCGCCCACGGCCGCGAACAGTTCGGGGGTGGTCTCCAGCTCGCCGCTCATGGCCTGGTAGGGCACATAGGAGGGGACGTTCAGCAGGATGAACGACAGGGAGCGGGAGAACAGCGTGAAGGTCATCCGCGCGAGGTCCTTCTGCAGCTTGAAGTTCAGGGCGCCGGCGTAGGCGGGCTGGAAGGTCGTGGAGCCGTAGTTGTCCGGGTCCGACAGGGACTGGGCCATGAAGTTGCCCTCGAGGGAGACCAGGTAGTGCAGACCGGGCTTGTAGGAGGGCTTGGTCAGCAGGGAGTCGGCGAACTCCTGATCCGAACGGAACAGGCGAAGGTCGGCGCTCATGCCGAGCTTCATGCCGTTCATGTAGGCGATGCGGCCCGAGGCGCCCACGAGCTGGACCATCTCGCCCTCGACGCCGAGGTTGGGGTTCTCGCCCATCTGGAAGTAGCCGCCGTTGGCCTCCACGGAGAGCTTCTCCGAGGGGGTCCAGCCGAAGCCGCCGAGCATGGCGTAGACGGTCTCGCTCTCGCGGCCCTGGTTCGAACCCGGGGGCGGGTTGGTGAGCACGCGGGCGGTCTTGACGCCGAAGAACGCGTACATGTCGGGCGTGCGGTAGTTGAACTTCACGCCCGGGGTCAGTTGCTTGGAGGCCGCCGCGAAGGTGTCGGCGCCGCCCCAGGTCAGGTCGTACATGTAGCCGAGGCGGAAGCGGTCCGTGGACACCGGGAACATGGTGACCGAGAACTCGCCGCGGCCGGGCTCCTGGTACTTGACCAGCAGGTAGGTGCCCGCGTCGGCGAGCTTGCCATCGCGGGAGGAGGAGAAGTCGTACCGCGTCACGACCGCGCCCTCGGTGGTCAGGCCGGGGATGTAGCCGGCGAGCTTCTTGTAGAGCACGATGTGGAACTGGTTCTCGCGGCCGGTCCGGGCGGAGTCGAGGTTGTCGAAGAACAACTCGTACCCGGGGCGGTTGCCGAAGCCAGGCAGCGGGCTGTCGACGATGGTCTCGCCGGCGCTGTGCAGGAAGTCGTCGTCGCCGAGGATGAAGGCGATGCGCGTGTCGATGAAGTACCGCTCGGGGGCCAGATACTCGGGCATGGGCATCAGGGAGCGCTGCTCGCGGCGAAGGCGGCGGCGCCAGGCCCGCTCCTCGGGGGTCATGTTTTTCTCCTGGTCGGTCACGTCCTCCTCGGACTGGCCTTCCGGTTTTGCGGAAGGCCCGGCCTCGGGCTTGACTTCCGGTTTGACTTCAGGAGTCGCCTCGGGTTTGACCTCCACGCCGGGGACGGGCGTGGCATCGGTGGACCCTTCCTGGGCCAGCGCCCACGAGGGAATCAGCAGGGTGAACATCAGAAGGAAGCGGGAAAAAGTACGCAAGGGAACCTCCATTCTCCTCAAAGTGAAAAACTACTCACAGTCGGCCTGGGTGAGGCAGACGTCGCGGGCGTCGCGCGGAAGGATGATCCACTCCGGTGCGCCGAAGTCCAGTTGTTTGAGCATGCCGCGGACGCGGTAGATCGGCAGTCCGAGGTTGCCCTCGGCCTCGGGATCGAAGGGCACGATGCCCTGCGTGACCACGCCCACCTCCACGCCGCCGACGTCGACGGTCCATGTGAAGTAGATGTCGTAGTCCTCCTTGACGACGCAGCCGATCTCGTCACCGCAGTCGTACTTGCAGTTCTTCTCCTCCGGGATCGCGTAGTCGATGACGCCGTCGCCGTTGGCGTCGCAGCGCAGAAACTCCGTGGAGCTGGTGACGTTGCGGACCTCGACGAGGGCCGACTCGAGCTTCTCCATGGCCAGCTGGTTGCCCAGGGTCGTGGCCGTGATCTCGACGGGGTCGGGCAGAAACGCCGTGCACTTGGGCTCACCCACGGTGCAGAACGCGTCGCCCGTCTCGCAGCGGTCGACCTCCCACAGGGGGTTCTTCATCTCGGTGTAGCCCTGGAACTCGTCGATGGCGCCCTGGATCGCCAGGATGCAGTCGCCGCGGCTGGTCTCCTCGGGGGTGCTGAAGTTGTATACATAGAGGTGGGCGTAGTCCGGGAACGCCGGATCGCACACGTCGGAGATGTTGAACCCGGCCACGGAGATGGCGGTGACGACCAGCCGGCTCTCGCCGGGGGCGCAGGCGGCGGTGCCCAGGTACGGGTCGCCGTCGATGGTGACGCGGAACCCCGACAGCGGGCTGGCTTCCTTGTCGCGGCTTCCGCTGGTGACCAGGCTCTCGTCCCACGGGCGCTGGATGTCGGCCAGTCGCGGGTTGTCGAAGTGGAGCAGCTCGGAGACGCCCACGGCGCCCGTGCCCGGCAGCGGGTTGTCGTCGTCGGGCGCGTAGCACCCCTGGGCCGGATAGAGGCTGGCGCAGGCGGCGTTGGCGGCGTTGGAGGCGGGCTCGTAGCCCATGTCCTCGACCATCAGGCGGAGGGTCCCGAAGGAGCCGCGGAAGGTGATGTCCCCCTCCCAGACGCCTGCGTTCATGGCCAGGACGAGCACCTTGCGGTTGTCGGGCAGCAGGTGGACGTCGTCGCCGGACACGAACATGCCCGAGGGCACCGTGGTGACCACGATGGAGTTGTAGAAGGACGCCGCGACCTCCATGTTCTCGTTGAGGGCCCGGATGCGGACCCGCGCGGTGAACGCGTTCTCGGCCAGGGAGAAGGCGCAGGCGTCGGCCGCTTCCAGACCGCAGGTCGGCGGGGTCACGAAGGAGACCTCGAAGGAGATCACGTCGCGCTTCAGGGTGACGTTCTCGGTGCAGGCGAAAACGGAGGCGAACAGGAACGGGGTAAGTAGAAGGAGCTTCTTCATGGTATTCCTACTCGTAGGAGGGGTAGACGCGATCGATGCGGCCTTCTTCGCTCGCCTCGATGCAGGGCATCCGGATGCACATGTCCAGGGCCGACGTCATCAGTTGCCGTTCACAGTAAATCCGCTCGTCGGAGTTGCGCTCCAGGTACGAGCAGTCCTTGATCAGGGCGTCGGCGACCTGCTCGGAGCAGGCGGCGTAGCGGGACTGGGTGTAGCGCAGGCTGTCGATGAAGGCCGCGAAGGCGGTCTTGAACTCGGCCAGCGTCTGGGAGCCGGCCGCGGCCTTGAGGCCCTCGATGCGGTCGAGCTCGGTGTCGGGCAGCGTGGAGCCGCAGCCGGGGTAGTTGATGTACATGAAGTCGATCACGGCGTCGCGCAGCGGGATGCCCGTGTTGTACTGCGTGGTGTTGAACTGCAGCACGCGGAAGCCCGAGCCGCCGGCGGCGATGTAGTCGTTGGCGGCCAGGGTGTACGAGCTCAGCAGCGTGATGGGGCGTCCGCAGCCCAGGGGTGTGCAGAGCTCGCCGGCCGGACAGCAGCCGCCTTCGCCGAACGCGGTGCCGTCGGGGCAGGAGGCCGCGGGCTCGATGGCGTCGTCGCAGGTGTCGGCCGCGCCGGCGGGGCCGCCGGAGACGCAGCGCACGCCGTCATAGGAGCACATGGGCTTGCCGGTCTCGGCGTTGACGCCGTAGAGCGCGGGGTCCGAGAACCGGGCGCCGCCGATGGTGATGCGGTGGGCGCTCTCGTAGGACTCGGCGTCCTTGTACGGGGGGCGCACCGTCTCGTTGCAGTTCATGACGAACGTCACGCCGGCGACCTGGGCCTGGGGCTGGCAGCCGCGGCGCGCCGAGCGCAGGGACACGTAGTCGAGCAGCTGCTTCACCTCGGAGCCCGACAGGGTCAGGGTCGTGATGGTGTTTTCGAAGGGGAACACGTTGTACATGGTTTCGATCGTGACCGGACCCG
>PHBF01000200.1 GCA_002841905.1 Deltaproteobacteria bacterium HGW-Deltaproteobacteria-17 | reverse complement strand
GGGCTGTCCCGCGACTATCTTGCGAGCCGCACCAAGGAGCTCGACCTGCTGATCCGCCTCGCGGACCGGCTGACGGCGCTCAATCCGGAGAACCCCAATCCGGTGGCCGCGAAGTTCAAGGAGCTGGTGCTGACCCTCAAGAAGCTCAAGAAGGACGAGTTGCCCGCCGACATCGTGCAGGTCCTTCCGCACTATCCGCAGCCGAAGTTCTGCGTCGTGCCCGAGGAGAACGAGGAGAAGCCGCTGTTTGAGAAGTTCAAGACGTTTGTCAACGAAAAACGGATCTTCGAGCCCAACGAGGAGAAGCTCTGCGCGGTCACGACCCTGCTGAAACTCAAGGCCGTCACCGCGGCGGTCAAGAAGCCCGACAAGGCCATCGCCAAGGCGCTGCCGGGCCTCGAGAAGCAGATGAACGATGAGCTGGTGGTCCAGCTCGACGCAGCCGTGAAGGATCAGAAGTGGAAGGTCATCCGGCTGGGGCTGGAGGCCGCCTTCCAGCTCAACCAGCAGAGCCCCAAGGGGCTCGAGGTCCTCAAGGCCCTGGAGGGCAAGTTCCCTCCCGATGGCCTGGAGCAGGTCGACGCCTCGAAAATCCAGCTGCCCAAATAGGGAGTCCTGAATGATCCTTTCTCGCACTGCCTTTCCCGTGGGGGCGCTGATCGTGGCCACGCTGCTGGGATCGTGTTCCTTCAACTCCAGGCCGGTGAAGGTCTATCGCGAGTTCACCTATGCCTGGCGGAACCACAACGGTCGCGGTGTCCACGCCGTCGTTTCCCCGGCCCTGCGTCGGACCTCCACGCCCGCCTACTGGCGCATGACCTCACGCGAACCCGGCCGGAAGGCGGTGGGGCTGCCCTCAGGTCTGATCAAGCTGCAATGGAGCGCCACGGTGCCCGTGATCTTCTCGACCCAGGTGTGGAAGTACACCCGGCACGGCTGGCGGCTGGTGTCGAGCCCGTTTCCGCACTACGGGCAGGAGACCCCGGACCGCGCGGTCGTCTCCTTCACGCGGGCCCTCGAGTTCGAGCGTTTCGATGTCCTGGCCCAGCTGCTCCCCGATGAACTGCGGCTGGCCATCAGCCCTGAAGAACTGAAAAAGATGTTCGACAAGAAGCGCCCGGTGATCGCCGAACTGCTGGCGAAACTGAAGAAGGCCGAGGGCACGCCGGTGCTCGTCTCCGGGGCCACGGCCGTGTTCCCCTACGACACCAACCGGCGCCTGCGTCTGATCAAGCAGGACCACGGCTGGTGCATCGCGGATCCCGACTGATTTTCCTTCCGTTCGCCCGTCCATTTCCTCCCAGTTCAACCTTGACAATCCGCCGGCTTGCGTGACATTGTCAATCATCTTTGAATTTGACCGAACTGTCTGACCTGGAGCGGCACATGAACGGTCCCGAGTCATCGCAATTACTGGAAGAACTGCATGCGACCCTGTACAGCATCGGTGACGCGGTGATCACGACCGATGCAGGGGGGCTGGTGCGGCGGATGAATCCGGTCGCCGAGCAGTTGACAGGCTGGGTGGAGTCGGAGGCCCGGGGAAGACCGCTCACGGAGGTCTTCCAGATCGTCGGCGAGGATACGGGGCTGCCCGTGGAGAACCCCGTCACCACCGTGCTGCGCCACGGCAAGATCGTGGGGCTGGCCAACCATACCCTGCTGATCTCCAAGGACGCGACGATCCGGCCCATCGCCGACAGCGGTGCGCCGATCCTGAACGCGGATGGCGCGGTGACCGGGGTCGTGCTCGTGTTCCGGGACCAGTCCGCGCAGCGGGACCAGGAGCGTCACCTCGCCGAGAGCGAGGAGCGCTTCCGCAGCATCTTCGAGCACTCGCCGCTGGGCATGCACTTCTATGAGCTCTCCTGGCGTGATGAATTGATCTTCCAAGGGGCCAATCCGGCCGCGCAGCGCATCCTCGGCTTCGACCACGGTCCGCTGAACGGCAAGACCATCGAGGAGGCCTTTCCGCCGCTCCTCCAGACCGAGATCCCCGATCGATACCGGGAATGCGTCCGCCACGGCATCGTGTGGCGCACCGAGCGCATGACCTATGAGGATGATCGGATCGTCGGGTGCTACCGGGTGACGGCCTTTCCCACCTCCAAGAACCACATGGTCGCGATGTTCGAGGACATCACGCCCATCAAGCAGGCCGAGGAGGAGCTGCGGGCGAGCGAGCGCCGTTTCCGCGCGATCTTCAACTCCTCGTTCCAGTTCGTGGGTCTGATGACCCCCGCGGGCATCGTGATCGAGGCCAACCGGACGGCGCTGGACTTCGCCGGGATCAAGGCCGAGGAGGTCGTCGGAAAGCCCATGTGGGAAGCCTTCTGGTGGGCCGAGGACAACCGCAGGGTGGAGCGCCTGCGCAAGTCCATCAAGCAGGCCGCGTCCGGCGAGTTCGTCCGGTATGATGTGAAGCTTCGGGGGCGCAACGGGACCTCGGCCTTCATCGACTTCTCCATCAAGCCCATCCGGGATGACCAGGGGAACATCGTCCTTTTGATGCCCGAGGGCCGCGACATCACCGCCCAGCGGAAGGCCGAGATGGAACGCGAGAAGGTCCAGGCCCAGTTCCAGCATGCCCAGAAGATGGAGGCGGTGGGGCGCCTGGCCGGGGGCGTGGCCCACGACTTCAACAACATGCTCAGCGTCATCAACGGCTACACCGAGATCCTCCTCTCCCAGATTCAGACGTCCAATCCGATGTACGCGGATCTGCAGGAGATCCGGAACGCCGGGCAGCGATCCACCGAGCTCGTGCGGCAGTTGTTGACGTTTGCGCGCCGCCAGCCGGTCGAGCCCCGCGTGCTGGACATCAACGTGACGGTGACGCAACTGATGAAGATGATCGAACGCCTGATCGGTGAGAACATCCGCATCGAGTGGTCCCCGGCGGTGCAGGCTTGTCCGGTGCGCCTCGACCCGGCCCAGCTCGACCAGATTCTGGCCAACCTGGTGGTGAACGCGCGCGACGCCATGCCTGACGGCGGCGTCATCCGGATCGTCACGAGGCTGGTGACCGTGGAGCCCGTGGAGATGCGCCCTGTCGACGCCCGCCCTGTTGTCGACGGACGGCCCGTCGACGGCAAGCCGGTGCAGATGATCGAGCTGGCTGTCAGCGACAACGGCAGCGGCATGTCCGCCGAGATCCTCGAACATGTCTTCGAGCCGTTCTTCACGACCAAGGAGACGGGCAGGGGGACCGGGCTCGGGCTGGCCACGGTCTATGGCATCGTGCAGCAGAATCATGGCACCGTGTCGATCACGAGCGCCCCGGGACGGGGCACCTCGGTCACGATCAGGCTGCCGGTCTGGACCCGCCCGCGGGAGACCGGGGAGCAGGCCACCGAGCCTCCACCGCCGCAGGAGTCTCAGCGATACACCGTGCTGCTCGTCGAGGACGAGAAGGCGGTCCTGAAGATCGAGCAGAAGATGATCGAAAAGCTGGGGTTCACGGTGATCGCCACGTCGGACGCCGATGAGGCCGTCCGCATCTGCCGGACGTTTCCGGACACGATCCACCTGCTGGTCACCGACGTGGTGATGCCCAAGACCGGAGGTCTTCAACTGGCCGAGGACATCCGAAAGCTCCGTCCGGGGATCCGGGTGCTCTTCATGTCGGGCTACTCCGAGGAGATCCTCGACCCCGGAAGGCTCCCTGAAGGGGAGGGGCACTTCATCCAGAAGCCGTTCACCGTGGACGGACTCTCCCGCAAGATCCAGCTTCTCTTCACCGATTGACCGTACCCATGAAGCCCCACCGCGACGACCCGGCCAAGCGGCACTTCCGCTTCGAGGAACTGTTCGTCGCGCTG
The DNA here is from genome assembly GCA_002841905.1 of Deltaproteobacteria bacterium HGW-Deltaproteobacteria-17. GTDB lineage: Bacteria > Myxococcota_A > Polyangia > HGW-17 > HGW-17 > HGW-17. Next base: position 2,083 of record PHBF01000200.1, on the reverse strand, counting down.
GCCCTGGAGAAGGCTTTCCCCGAGCAGTCGGTCCGCCTGCATCCGGCCGAGGCGGCGGTGGATCTGGCCCCCGACATCGTGATGGGAAGCCCCTCATCCCCGCAGATCGTGGTGTCGGTGACCCGGCTCTCGGCCCAGAACGCCGTCCAGGTCAAGGCCTGGCGGGATGTGTATGAGCTGCTGCTCTACCGCCGGCTTCACCCGTCCGCGCGCGTGTTCCGGGTGCTCTTCGGCGAGCCGGGCGCCGCCTCGTGGAACCGGGCGCTCGAGCAGGTCTTCGACGTGCATCTCTTCGTACGTGCGCTGCCCGATGGCACCGCCTGCGAACGCCTCCTCCACGAGCTCACCGGTCGCGGCAGGGACCTTCCGGCCCATGCGGGGCGCCATGACGGTGATCCTGCTGGGCGCGATTTCCTGATCGCGAACCTGGACGGCCCGTCGCGCGCCTGTCTGAACCAGCTCGCCGAACGTCTGGCCGGCCGGAAGGATGCGCCCGCCTTCCGGGGCCTGCTGCCCGGGTCGACCTCCCTGACCGAGCCTTTTTTTCCGACGGCGCTCCGACGCACCATCGTGCTGCTGGGCATGTTCCCGGAGCTGGCCGCCACCGATGCCCGGGGGCGCGTCACGTTGGCGATGGCGCAGGAAGCCTGGTTTCGCAAGGCGGGAATCATGGCCTCCGGCGGGGTCCTGGCCCAACCATGGCGCGGGTGGGTCCAGTCCGCCCACGCGGCGGTCGGCCGACGGACGCTGGAGCGGCTGGTCGCGCAGGCAGCAGGGCCGAGCCGGCGGATCCGGACGCGCGTGCTGCAGGTGCGGCGGACCTTGGCGCACTTCGGTGCCTGGTTCGAAGCGCTCGCCGCCTGCGATGATCCGCCCCGGGCCCTGGCCGGTTCCATGGCGGCGGATACGGACACCTGCGCCGCCTGCGGAGGGCATCCGGTGCTGCTGGCGTTGCGCAACCTGCTCAAGCTCGACGGCGGTGACGCCTTCGGCAACGCCCGGCTGCTGCACCAGCTCGGCCTCGGACGTGACACCTCCGACCTGTACCGGGTCAGCCGCTGGTTCTCCGGCGAGGAACCGCCGGATCCGGACGCTCCATGGCAGAACCTGTGGCCCTGGTTCGAGCGCGCCCAGGCGATCCTGGGGTCCACGACGGACCTGGAGACGAGGGTGTTCGCGCCGCTGTTCTTCGACGAGGCCATGAAGAACCGTCAGATCGAACCCCTGGGACAGTTGGTCCGGGAGCTGGTCGGGGAGGCGGGGACCCTCCAGGTGCGGCATCCGACGTTTCTGGATCCGACCGGAGCCGTGGGGACCGTCCGCTGTTTTCGCGTGCGCTACACCGTGATCCACTGGAAGACCGCCCATGACGGGCACCGCGACAAGACCAAGGAGCTCGCGGCCAAGGGCGTCGCCATGCGTCTGGCGGCCCCCCGGGAGCGGTTCGTGCTGCTCACCGACGGGGACTTCACCGAGCGGGATCTCGGGGCGTTGGCCTCGTCGGGCGGCTGGGACTGGGTGATTCCGGTGTCCTCCTGGCAGAAAGAGGGTGCAAGTGTCCTGCGCCGCCTGTAGAATACGGAAGACCGCCGGGAGGTCAGTGATGTTGAAAAATATTAATAAGTTGCCATGTATTATAATATTCGGCGCTTCATTGTTCGTCTTTTCCTGTACGTCAGATCCGTCCCGGGGGCGTCCCGACGCCGGAAATGACGCGGCATCCGACAGCGGGGACGGGAGCGACGCCGACGCTGACGCCGACGCAGGGAATCCGGAGGATTGCCGGCAGCGCCTGGTCGAGGACGTGATGATCCCGGTGGGAGACGGGGCGCAGCTGGCGGCCTTCGTCGTGCGTCCGGCCAATCCGGCCTGCCGCGTGCCGGTGGTGCTGGTGCAGACACCGTACGGCAAGCAGAACTTCCGCGCCGAGTTCTTTGACAACCCCTTCGCCTCGCATCCCCTGTTCCAGAGCCGGGATTACGGGTTCGTCGTGCTCGACTGGCGCGGCTTCTTCGGGTCCTCAGGCGCGCCGGCCGCGAGCCTCACGAGGGGCTACGGGGAAGATGGCTATGACGTCGTGGGC
>PHBF01000199.1 GCA_002841905.1 Deltaproteobacteria bacterium HGW-Deltaproteobacteria-17 | reverse complement strand
TGCTGTTCCTGGCGGACCGCAACATCCTCGCGAACCAGGCGTTCAACGCGTTTTCGGCCTTTCCCGAGGACGCGCTGGTGCGCATCGCGCCCGACGAGATCCGCAAGAAAAAGAAGGTGCCCAAGAACGGCAGCCTCTTCTTCACCATCTTCCAGACGTTTCTGAGCGGGCCCGACGGCGGGGCCGTGTCCGACGGCGGGGCCGTGTCCGACGGCTCGGAGCCGGTGGACCCTGCGGCACCGACGCCGGGGCCGTACTTCGGCGAGTATCCGCCGGACTTCTTCGACTTCATCGTCATCGACGAATGCCACCGCGGCGGCGCCAACGACGAGAGCACCTGGCGCGGGATCCTGGAGTACTTCGCGCCGGCGGTCCAGCTGGGGCTCACGGCCACGCCCAAGCGGCGCGACAACGTGGACACCTACGCGTACTTCGGCGAGCCGGTGTACATCTACTCGCTCCGGGAGGGCATCAACGACGGGTTCCTCACGCCGTTCAAGGTGCGCCAGATCGCCACGACGCTGGACGAGTACGTGTACACACCCGACGACACGCTGGTCGAGGGCGAGATCGAGACCGGCCGTCGGTACGAGGAGAAGGACTTCAACCAGATCATCGAGATCCGGGAGCGCGAGGCGTACCGGGTCCGGCTGTTCATGGACCAGATCGACCAGCGGGAGAAGACCCTGGTCTTCTGCGCCACGCAGGCCCACGCGGCGGCGGTGCGCGACCTGGTCAACCAGATGAAGACCTGCGCCGACCCCGGCTACTGCCAGCGGGTCACCGCCAATGACGGGGCCCTGGGCGACCAGCACCTGCGCGACTTCCAGGACAACGAGAAGACCATCCCGACGATCCTGACGACCTCGCAGAAGCTCTCCACGGGCGTGGACGCGCGCAACATCCGCAACATCGTGCTGATGCGCACGGTCAACTCCATCATCGAGTTCAAGCAGATCATCGGCCGTGGCACGCGGCTCCATGACGGGAAGAACTACTTCACCATCTACGACTTCGTGAAGGCGCACCACCACTTCAGCGATCCGGAGTGGGACGGCGAGCCCCTGGAGCCGGAGCCCAAGGCCGGGCGCAAGCCGGTGGAGCGGCCGGACCTGGTCGAACCACAGGACGGGAAGGCCGAGTACCGGCCGCGCCAGAAGGTGCGGGTGAAGCTCGCCGACGGCAAGGAGCGCACGATCCAGCACATGATGTGCACCAGCTTCTGGCACCCCGACGGCACGCCCATGTCGGCGCAGCAGTTCATGGAGATGTTGTTCGGGCGGCTGCCGGAGTTCTTTGGGAGCGAGGAGGAGCTGCGCACGATCTGGAGCGCGCCGGACACGCGCCGCCGGCTGCTCGACGGGCTCGCGGAGAAGGGCTTCGGACGGGAGCAGCTGGCCGAGATGCAGCGCATCATCGACGCGGAGAAGAGCGACGTCTTCGACGTGCTGGCCCACGTGGCGTACGCCCTGGCGCCGCTGACCCGCGAGGCGCGCGCGGACTTCGCGCGGGTGCACATCCATGGCCACTTCGAGGAGAAGCAGCGGGCGTTTCTGGACTTCGTGCTGCAGCACTACGTTCAGGTCGGCGTCGAGGAGCTGGACCAGGAGAAGCTCAAGCCGCTTTTGCTGCTGCAGTACCACGACTCCCTCCAGGACGCGCTGGCCGACCTGGGCCGCCCGGAGGACATCGGCCGGATCTTCGCCGGCTTCCAGCGATACCTGTATCAGACCGCCGTCGCGTAGGAAAATTGGATTGGGGAATGGGGAGTGGGGATGTCTGAGTGCTCGTGTTCAGGCGATGGGGGAAAGCTCGGCGATGAAGGGTCTCTGGGTCGATGTCTTGTTCGTGGGGACAGGTGATGGCGCCGTGGAAGACGCCCACCTTGCGGTTCTCGTGGTTGGCGCCAGACGGCGGTGGTTGCCGAAAAAGTGCAGGGCCATGGAACATGGATCGTAAATATCTGGATCAAAATGCTTGACACGGGCGCTGGATCTGATAATGAGAATTTCCGGTTTTCACAACAACGCAATCCCGGTTGGTGATTGCACAACGTTTTCAAGAGGAGCATGTACCATGTCAGTGATCGAAATCCTTGAAGCGGATCGCCGCCGTGGCGAGCAACTGAAAGAACTGGTCATCAAGGACCGCACCAAGATCGAGCCGCGCGTGAGCGCGGGGCTCATCGACGGCCTCATCGCCGACCTGCCGTACTTGCGGGACATCGCGGTGTGGGCCACGGACGCGCGGCAGGCCAAGAAGGCGGCCACGAAGAGCCAGATCAACGCGGCCGAGCTGCTGTTCAACCTGGTGATGGCCGGGCGCGCCACGATCAAGCTCAACAAGCTGGACGCCGAGGTGATCGCCCGGGCCGGCGTGGGCAAGAACATGAACCTCAAGGTGGTGAAATCCGTGCTCGACGGGGCCGAGATGATGATCCAGGCCTACGCCCAGTACCCGGACCCCATGCGCCGCGCGGGCGTGCTGCCGGCCGACATCGAGCAAATCCAGGCGCTGCGCGCCCAGCTCACCACGGTCGACGTCGCCCAGGAGGAGGCCAAGCTCACGGCCAAGGAGAAGACCGCGGCCCGCAACGAGGCCCACAAGCGCGTGAAGGCGGCCATCGCGGCCATCGTCGGCGCCGCCGAGCTGGCGTTCGTCAACAACCCCGAACGGCTGGCCCTGTACCGGGCGATCCTCCCCACCAAGCCGGGCGCCCGGAAGTCCCCCGCCCCGGTCGCCTAGCCCGAAGACGCGGGCTTTTCCACCGCGGCACTTCCTGAGCCATCCCACGGTTTTTTCAGGGGAATTTCTCTGTTCAAGTCAGGCAAAATGCAGGTCAAGTCGGGTAAAACGCTTGTCAAGTCGGGTAAAACGCTTGTCAAGTCGGGAACAGTGTTTGTCAAGTCGGGCAAAACGCTTGTCAAGTCGGGTCAAGCGCTTGTCAAGTCGGGCAAAGCGCTTGTCAAGTCGGGTCAAGCGCTTGTCAAGTCGGGGCAAAATGCATGTCATGTCGGGATAAGTGTTTGTCAAGTCGGGAACAGTGTTTGTCAAGTCCGGGAACTGTGTTTGTCAAGTCCGGGAACTGGTGGTTGTGGTTATATGGTTTTGGTCTTCCTTGGGCTCGGGGGAGGGAAGAGGCGCAAACTGGGCTTGCGCAGTCCCAAAATGGGAGGGAAGAGGCGCAAGTTGGGCTTGCGCAGTCCAATAATATGAATAGGGGAATTGGAGGGGGACACGATGGCCTCATCCGCAAATGGGCGCCGTGACAAAACAGGCATTCCAGAATCAAGCCGGCTCCGGTATAATAAGTAACAAGGAGGACGCCATGTGGAAATCTCTTGCTCTCTCATTGATTTTTGCGTTGATTCCGACGCTGGGTCTTGTCGGCTGCGACGACGGCGGCGGGACGACCGGGCCGGTTTGCGGCAACGGTGTCCTGGAAAACGGAGAAGTGTGTGACCTTGATCAATTCGGGGACACGACCTGCCAGAGCCTGGGCTTCGACGGCGGGGTGCTGACCTGCTCGGCCACCTGCGAGCCGCAAACGTACGCCTGCGAGTCCTGGACCTGCGGCGACGGCGTCGTGAACCCCGGCGAGGCCTGCGACGGCACCTGGGGAGACATCTCCTGCGCGGCGGCCGGGTATGTCTTCGGCACGGCCTCCTGCGCCGACGACTGCACGCTGGACGCGTCGTCCTGCTCGGTGCCCCACGGCTGCGGCGACGGGGAGCTCGGCCCCGACGAGCCGTGTGACGGGTCGGCCGAGGGCGGCGGCGTGCCCGACGGGGTCTCCTGCGAGGCGGTGGGCCTGCTCCCGGGCACGGTCGTGTGCGACCGCAACTGCCGGCTGGACTACCTCGGCTGCGGCGTCCCCGAGAACCCGTGCGGCAACGGGGTGCTCGATCCGGGCGAGCACTGCGACGGCGACGCGTTGGGCGGCAGGACCTGCGAGGACCGCTTCTACTTCGGCGGGGGCACCCTGGCCTGCCGTCCCAACTGCACCTTCGACGACTCCGGATGCGTCGCCGTGTCCGAGGGCACCACCTCCAGCGAGTCCTGCGAGCGCGGGCTCCCCTGCAACCCGGAGGATATGAGGCCGGTGTTCGAGTCGGGCTTCCTGCCGCACGTGTGCGTGCGTCCCTTCGGGACCAGCGAGGTGAACCCCTATCAGGTCTGCCTGCCCGCCTGCGGGGACCATGCCGACTGCCCCCTGGGGCTGGTCTGCCTCGACGACCAGGGCGTCGGCTATTGCGGCGAGCAGCCCTGCGACACGCCCGCGGCCCCCTGCACCCTCGCCAGCGGGCTCCCCGGCCTCTGCACGCCGGTGGATTTCGGCCGGAACCTGTGCCGCGTCTCCGGCCTGAGGCAGGAGGGGCAGTCCTGCCTGATCCTCGACTTCAGTACAAGGGAGAGACGCATCCCCTACTTCAACTTCGAGTTCGACCCGCTGGAGACGTGCGTCTCGGGGACCTGTGCCGGCCAGTCCGGCGAAGGCGTGTGCAGGGAGACGCTGTGCGACGCGCAGGGGGTGCTCGACGGGAGCCTCGCCGACCCCTGCCCGCCCCTGCAGAACTGCCTCAACACCTCACGGCTGCTGGTGCAGGAGTACGGCGTCCCCTATCGCTCCGCGGACGGCGGGCGCTGCGTGTACATGATCGACCGCGTGGAATCGGAGACGGGCGGATTCCAACGGAACATCCTGGGCCGGCTGGCCTGCAACGCGCTTTCGGGCCTGACGACCCGCCATGGCCTTCCATGCCCGGAGGGGACCGGCTGCGTGGATCACATCCTGCTCGGGTCGCTGTACGCCGAGTGCACGCCGGTGGTCGGGGAGCCGCTGGCGCTGGGCGAGGACTGCAGCGGCGGCGGCTGGTGCGGCCCGGGGGCCGGGTGCGTGATCGCCGATCCGCTGGCGGCGCCGTACGAGCCCGCGCCCTTCTCTGAATATGAATGGGCCTGCCGCCGGGCCTGCGACGCGGGCCTCTATGCGGACAACCCCGCCTGCGCCGGGCTTCCGGAGGGGACCACCTGGGTGTGCCTGAGCGTCACCCGGTTCTTCACCGTGGATCACGGCCTGACCATCGAAAACCCCAATGCCCCGGGCGGCGTCGAGGTCCTCGACCCCTCGCCGCTGGGCTACTGCGTGCCGGAGCTCTCCGGCGGAAAGGTGGCACCATGAGCACCGCTGACCGTTTCATGAGGTTCTGCAGGATGTCGATCATGGCCATGGCCCTGGCGGCCTGCTCGCAGGGGGCGCCCGCGGCCCCGTCGGATCTGCGCGTGGCCTCGGCCACCGCCGGACGGGTGACGCTCCAGTGGAGCGATCGCGCCTCCGACGAGGACTCGGTGCACGTGGAGCGCAGCCTCGACGGCGAGACCTTCGTCGAGGTGGCGGCCCTGCCCGCCGACACGGTGGTCTTCTCCGACACCACGGCGCCGGTGCGGACCAACGTCCACTACCGGGTTCGCGCGCGCAACGCGCAGGGGGCGTCCTCGTTCGCCGGGCCCGTCGCCGTCGTGACGCCGGCGTGGTGGGCGCCCGACTTCGCGCCGGCCTCCTGGGTGCTGGGCCAGCTCGGACTGTATTCCGCCGAGGACAACTACGGACAGCCGCCGACGGAGAACACCCGCGTCGATGGAAGCCTGGCGGTGGCCGACGGAAGGTTCTTCGTGGTGGACTCCGGCAACAACCGGGTGCTGGTCTATGATGAGATGCCCCCCAACAGCTCGGCCACCGCGACGATGGTGGTGGGCCAGCCGGATCTGCGCAGCAACGGCGGCGGGCAGGAGCTGGGTCAGTTCCAGTTCCCCGCCTACGTCAAGGCGGTCGGCCAGATCGAGTTCGTGTTCGCCATCCTGGTCTCGACCCTGATCTTCCGCGAACGCTCGACGGCGCGCGAACTGGTCGGCA
>PHBF01000198.1 GCA_002841905.1 Deltaproteobacteria bacterium HGW-Deltaproteobacteria-17 | reverse complement strand
GTCAAGTTCACGGTGGATCTGCCGGCGGGCTTCAAGGTGGACAACCAAGGGGATGTCAACATCTCCTGGCGTCCCGACATGGACGACTACTTCAGCGAGCCGTCGGTGCAGGTGCTGCTGGCCTCGACGCCGGCCAAGACCCCCGAGGAGTTCGTGCAGAATGCCATGCTCGACAAGAACGACGAGGTGCTCAAGAGCGAGAAGACCGCCGACGGCTTCCTGCTCGAGTACGCCACCAAGAACAAGGGCATCCTCCGGGTGTCGGTGCAGAAGGCCGCCGGCGACAAGGCGCTGGTCTGCAACGCGTCCCAGGCCAAGCAGGGCGGCGTGCCCAACTTCGAGGCGACGCGCGCCTGGCTCGGCAAGATCTGCGGCTCCCTGAAACTGAAATAATGCGGAAATGATCAACGACCCGCGACCGCGGGCCAGGGGACGGTGGGCTACTTGCCCATCAACTGGTTGATGTACTGCTGGAAGTGCTGGGCCAGGTCGGCCTTGGAGGCCGAGCGCAGGACGGAAAGGTCGAACAGGAAGTCGATCTTCTTGTCGAACTTGAACAGCGAGGTCTTCTCGACCTCCATCTTGATCGACAGGTTGGCGCCGAGGTACTCGATGTCGAGGTTGATGTCCGACACGCCCCACTGGCTGCGCAGCTGCGGCGGCGGCTGGAACTTGCCGAAGTAGCGCTGGCCCAGGGCCTGCGGCTCGAGCTCGACGATGCGGTAGTCGAGGTGCCCCAGGGCGTCGCGGACGTGCTCGAGGTCGACGTTCTTCATCATGATCGGGCTCGACGCCTCGATGTCGAAGGCCCAGTTGATGTCGACGTAGCCGCGCAGCTCCCAGTTCACGTCACGACCGGTGACGGCGGTGCCGGCGGGCACGCGCAGCTGGAACGGCATGGGGAGGACGTCGCCCTTGGCGCTCTTCCAGGGGCCCTGCCGGACGAGCATGCGGTCCCACACGTGGCCGTTCTTGGGGCCCTTCTTGTGGTACTCGACGAGCTCGATGGTGATGTAGTTGATCGTCTCGTTGTCCAGCGCGGTGTATTCCAGGTAGCCGTCGATCACGGCGTTGTTGGCGAAGGTGTCGCTCTTGAGGGCGATCAGCAGGGCGCCGTTGCTGTTGGAGCCCTGGCGGCGGTAGGCGTACTCGGCCGGCAGCGGCGCGGCCTTGCCGCCCAGGCCCACGACCTGGGCGTTGGTCGGGGCAGCGGCTACGGCCACCGGCATGGAGGTGACGGCGCCGGGCTGGAACTGCGGGCCCTGGGAGTTGGCCTGGTAGCCCGTGGGCAGGTGCTGGGGCTGGGCCTCGAGGGCCGCGCGCTGCTGCATGTACTGGTTCAGCGCCTCGGGGGGCGCGGCGAACATGGTCCGCTGTCCGTCACCGGCGGCCGGGGCGGCCTGCTGCTGCGCATATCCCACGATCAGGGGGACGCGGCCCACGTAGATCTGGTGTCCGGCGGCGATGGGGACCGGCAGGCGGCGCACCGGGATGCCGTTGACCCATGTGCCGTTGGAGGAGCCCAGGTCCGTCAGGTACACGTTGCCCGCGTCCACGAAGATCTCCGCGTGCTGGCGGGAGACGCTGGGATCGTCGGTGTGGAGGGCGCACAGTTTGGCGTCACGGCCCACGTAGATGCGCGGCTTCTGGGGATCGAGGACTACCTGGGACTGGTCGAAGGTGATGAACATCTGGTTGATCATGGAAATGCCTCTTCAGTTCCTTCCGGAATAGGGTGTCTTGAAAAATCTCCTGCCTGGACAATCAATCCAAAAGCGTGGAAAAAGGCAAGCTGAATCGGTGGCCCAGAGGTCGGGCCGTTTGCATGGAAAATGTTTGTCCTTAGGCGTGCTTCATGATAAGCGGATCTTCTGTGGATTCAGATCGGAGGTGAACGACATGAGAAACTGGCTGCCCCTTTTCCTGGTCATCTGGTTCGCGGGCTGCTCCGACGACACCGGCGACGTGAACAACGCGAACAACGCGAACAACGTGAACAACGTCAACAACGTCAACAACGTGAACAACGTCAACAACGTCAACAACGTGAACAACGTGAACAACGTCAGCAACGCGTGGGTGCCGCCCGCGGGCACGACCTGGCAGTGGCAGCTCTCGGATTATCCGGTGGACACCACGGTGGACGTGGCGGTGTTCGACGTCGACCTGTTCGACACGTCCGACGCGGATCTGGCGACCCTGCGGACGGCCGGCCGCCGGATCATCTGCTACTTCTCGGCGGGCTCCTTCGAGGACTGGCGCGACGACGCGGCCGCGTTCGACCCGGCCGACATCGGGCAGCCCCTGGACGGCTGGGCGGGCGAGAACTGGCTCGACGTCCGCTCCCAGGCCCTGCGCACCGTGCTCGCCGCGCGTCTCGATCACGCCGTGACCCGCGGCTGCGACGCGGTGGAGCCCGACAACGTCGACGGATACCTCAACGAGACGGGCTTCGACCTCACGGAGGCCGACCAGCTGGCGTTCAACCGCTGGCTGGCCACCGAGGCCCACGCCCGCGGCCTGAGCGTCGGGCTCAAGAACTGCCCCGAGATCGCCGGCCTCCTCGAGCCGGACTTCGACTGGGCCCTGTCCGAGGAGTGCCTGGCCTACGAGGAGTGCGACGCCTTCGCGCCGTTTCTGGCGGCCGACAAGGCCGTCTTCCACGTCGAGTACGTCGATGACACGGCGGACGGCCCGGCGCGCCTGGCCCAGGTCTGCGCCGATGCCACCCGCACCGGCTTCTCGTCCCTGGTCAAGCTCTGGGATCTGGACGCCTGGCGCCTGGCCTGCCCCTGACGCCAAAAAAACCTGAAAAAAAACTAACGGCCGGCCGTGCGGTCGAGTCTGGGCTCACGAAGCCGGAATATTGCCGGTGGTCCTTTACCCTTTTCCCAACTGCGGAGGTGCACCATGAAGACGAGGATCCTTTCATTATCTTTGCTTATCCTGCTCCTGACCTGGGGTTGTGACGATGCGTCCAACGCCAACAACGTCAACAACGCCGACCTGCCGTTCGCGATCGTCGACACCGCCCAGGAGCGCTGCTTTGATGCGCTGTCCCCGGCCGGCTGCGTGGGCGTGGACGAGGCCTTCGGCGGCCAGGACGCCCAGTACCTGGGGAACCGGCCCAGCTATTCCGACAACGGCGACGGCACCGTGACCGACCTCGTCACCGGCCTGATGTGGGTGAAGACGCCCGACCTCAACGGCGACGGCGCGATCCTGGCCGACGACAAGCTCACCTGGACCGAAATCCAGGCCTACGTCGCCACCCTCAACGCCGAGGCGTTCGCCGGCCACACCGACTGGCGCCTGCCGACGATCAAGGAACTGTACTCCCTGATCGACTTCCGCGGGCTGGATCCCTCCAACGGCAACGAGGAGAACCTGATCCCGTTCATCGACGACGCGATGTTCGGCTTCGACTACGGCGACACCGCCGCGGGCGAGCGGACCATCGACAGCCAGTACGCCTCGGGCACGCTCTACGTCTCGGGCGACCTGCTCTTCGGCGTGAACTTCGCCGACGGCCGCATCAAGGGCTACGGCCTGCTCGGACCCGACGGCGCCGACAAGACGTTCCTGCTGATCTGCGTGCGCGGCAACACGGCCTACGGGGTCAACGACCTCGTCGACAACGGCGACGGCACCGTCTCCGACCTCGCCACCGGCCTGATGTGGAGCCGGGACGACTCCGGCGCCGGCATGACCTGGGAGGAGGCGCTGGCCTTTGCCCACGCCAGAAACGCGGAGCACTACCTGGGCTACAGCGACTGGCGCGTGCCCAACATCAAGGAGCTTCACTCCATCGTCGACTACGCCCGCAGCCCGGATCTGACCGGCTCACCGGCGCTGGACCCGGTGTTCAACGCCACCAGCATCACCAATGAGGCCGGCGAACTCGACTGGCCGTACGTGTGGTCGTCGACCACCCACGCCTCCACCAACGGCATGGGCTCGGCCGGCAGCTACGTGTCCTTCGGGCGCGCCCTGGGCTACATGAACAACTCCTGGGTCGACGTGCACGGCGCCGGCGCCCAGCGCAGCGATCCCAAGGACGGCGATCCGGCGGACTATCCCACCGGCTTCGGCCCCCAGGGCGACGCGATCCGCATCCTGAACTTCGTGCGCCTGGTGCGCGGCGGCGCCACCTGGGACGCCTCGGTCCTGGCGCCGGTCACCTGCGGCGACGGCACCTGCGACGGGGCCGAGACCGCGGCCAACTGCCCCCAGGACTGCGTCGCCACCACCTGCGGCGACGGCACCTGCGATGCGGGCGAGACCTCCCAGACCTGCCCGGCGGACTGCACTGCGACCTGCGGCGACGGCGTCTGCGACGCGGGCGAGGACGCCCAGAACTGCCCGGCGGACTGCCAGGCGGGCCCCGTGTCCTGCACCGTCGATGACGACTGCGACCTGCCCGGCGCCTGCCCCGATGACGCCGCGATCGGCTGCACCTGCGAGGCCACGCCCATGGGCACCGACGCCTGCATCCCCAACTGCGTCACCGCCGACGACTGCCCCTCCGCCCCCGGCGTCACGCTGACCTGCAACCCCCAGGGCCTGTGCGTCCCCGGGCAGTAGCCGCCCGCCGTACGCAGGTTTTCTTTTCTTCCCCACGGCAGCCCGGCCCGACCCATCCGACGCGTCCGACCCGTCCGACGAGTCCGACCGGTCCGACCGGGCCGCCTCTTCATTGGACTGGCACGGTTCCCTGGCCGTCACAACCGCTGGCCGCTCCGTCACCATCGCTTGCGGCACCGTCACCAACGCTTGCGGCGCCGTAACAACCGCTGGACGCTCCGTCACCATCGCTTGCGGCGCCGTCACCATCGCTTGCGGCACCGTCACCGTCGCTTGCGGCACCGTCACCGTCGCTTGCGGCACCGTCACCAATGCTTGCGGCACCGTCACCAACGCTTGCGGCACCGTCACCAACGCTTGCGGCACCGTCACCAACGCTTGCGGCGCCGTCAAGCTTTCATGCCCCTTCACTGATATCGTTTCTTTTTCGGTCTGCTACTTGGGAAGCGCGGCCCGGTACAGGGCCAGGCGCTCGGGCTGGTCGAGGAATGCCAGCTCGGCCGCGGCGAGGATCCGGCCCATGGCCTCCAGCGTGCGACGCTTCATGAGGTTCCTGGACGCGGTCTTCTCCTTCGAGGAGACCTTGCCCAGCTCCTGCGCCTCGTTCATCGACCGCAGCCGGTCGCGCAGCGCGGCGACCCGTTCGATATCGGCCAGAAGCACGCCCGCGCTGCGAAGGGCGTCGGGATACTCGCCAAAGGCCTGCTCCACCAGTGCGGCGGCCTCGACCACGGAGCTCACCACCGTGGCGTGCAGGCGCCGGCCCACGCCCACCGCGCGCAGGACCGCGGCGTCGAGCCGGGCCCGACGGCTGGCGGTGCGGATGCCCTGCACCTGGGCGGCCAGCGTCGTCGCCGTGCTCTCCAGGGTGGCGGTCGCGGCCATGGTCAACTGACGGGCCGCCACGGCGCCGGGCGCCTCGATCCGCAACCCGTCGGCGTCCGCCTGCAGCCCGGAGAGCGTCCCCGCCGGCAGTCGCGGCTCCAGCACCTCCCGGTCCTTCCCGGCGAGCTCGAGCAACTGCAGCGCGGACCTCACGACGGCCTCAGGCTTGGGTTTTTTGGACATCGTCAACTCCTTCAGGGTTTGAGCGGGCGCCCCGCAGGGTTCCTCGCGGTGGCGTTTCTTGGATTCCGAAGTTATTCAAATACGCGCGATTGTCAAGCGGATTTCCTCCCCCCACGCCCCCCCTGACCAGGGACTGCGGCTCTCCCCGGGGCCACATCTTGTTCTCCCACCGCCCGCCCCGGCTGGTTGCCGAAAATCACCGTCAGGGGATGATCTCGAGGGGGATGGCTTCGTGCGGAAACTCGAAGAAATTTTTTCCGAGCTGGCCGTCAGTGCCCAAGCCCCAGCACAGGATTTTCTTCCCTTG
>PHBF01000197.1 GCA_002841905.1 Deltaproteobacteria bacterium HGW-Deltaproteobacteria-17 | reverse complement strand
AGAGGGAGAGGGAGAGGACCAGGATCGTCAGGGTGCGCTTCATCTTGCAAACCTCCAGGTTGGTGCGGGATGGAAAACTTCCCGCTCGGTCGGGTTCGCATTATGCCGGATTCGGAACCTCTTGACAAGTGCGGGCGAATCGGGTAACAACACCTCGGCGTTGAGCTCTGGCGACATCGCCAAGTGGTAAGGCAGAGGTCTGCAAAACCTCTATCATCGGTTCGAATCCGATTGTCGCCTCGAACAAGTCCATTTCCGAAACCTGGTCTTCACCATTCCCCTTGCAACTGACGCGGTTTGCTTCTAAAAAGGCGCGATGCGCTTCGCCATTCGCACTTTCGGTTGCCAGATGAACGTGTACGACTCCGACCGGATCCGTGACATCCTCATGGCCGCAGGGATGGATCCCGCCGGCACCGGGGACGCCATACCGGGCGACGTTGAGGCCTGCTGCGACGTGTTCATCCTCAACACATGCTCGGTGCGCGAGAAGCCCCGCCAGAAGGTCGTCTCCGCGATCTCCCGCGCCCGGGCGGCCAACCCCGGGGTCACCGTCGTGGTCACCGGCTGCGTGGCCCAGCTGGAACCGGAGACCCTCGTCGGGATCGGCGCCGATGTCGTCGTGGGGCCGGATCATTACGCCGAGCTCCCCGAGCTGCTCGGTTTGAACCTTGAAAGAGGCACCGAGACGGTGCCGCGCCGGACCGATGTGGTGCGTATCACGGGCGCCGACGAGGTGCCCTCGTTCCTGATGGCCAGCCCCGAGACCATGTCCGAGCGGGGCGCGGTCAGTTGCTTCGTGCCGATCCAGAAAGGGTGCGACAACTGGTGCGCCTTCTGCGTGGTGCCGGCTGCGCGCGGCCGGGAGGTCACCCGTCCGGAGCATGAAATCCTCGAGGAGTGCCGGCGGTTCCTGGACGCAGGGGCGCGGGAGCTCTTCCTGCTCGGGCAGAACGTCAACTCCGTGCGGTTGCCCGGAGGCTTTCCGGGCCTGCTCGAACAGGTCGCGGCGCTTCCGGGGCTGCTCCGGGTGCGCTTCACCACGAGTCACCCGCGGGACTGCTCCCCGGAGCTTGCCCGCGCCATGGCCCGGCTGCCCCGGGTGATGCCCTGGCTGCACCTGCCCGTCCAGTCCGGCTCCAGCCGCATCCTGGCCGCCATGGGGCGTCGGTATACGAGGGAACACTACCTCGAACTGATCGACCTCTTCCGTCGTGAGGTGCCCGGCATCGCGTTCACCACCGACGTCATCGTCGGTTTCCCGGGCGAGACCGAGGACGACTTCGAGGACACGGTGGATCTGGTTCAGAAGGTGGGCTTCGAGGGGATGTATTCATTCATGTATTCTCCCCGGCCTGGAACCCGCGCCGCCACCCTGCCCGATCCTGTGCCCCAGGAGGTCGCCGCGTCGCGTCTGAGCCGGCTGCAGGGTCTGCATGAGGCCCAGGTGCCCCGCCTGCTCGAACGCTACCGGGATCTCGCGGTGGAGGTGCTCGTCGAGGGGCCTTCGGCGCGCGACCCCCGTCATGCATCGGGGCGTAATCCACAGAATGTCGTGGTCAACTTCGAGGTGGCCGAAGGGGTGGAGGTGGCCTCCCTGCGAGGTCGTGTCGTGTCCGTCCTCATCCTCGAGGTCCGCACGCACACCCTCTTCGGGCGCATGATTGCATCCGAAAAGGCATGAGGCGAGCCTGCCGGGACCACCTTGGGCCGGCCCCGGACCTCCCGTTTTTCCAGTTGCACCCCCAGAATCACTAGTATATGATACCTCCGCTCCTGATTTGCGCCGGGAGCCCCCGGCCCGCCCTGGATGGCGGGCATCTTTTTTGATGCCTGTTCCGAAGGAGGCACTTGCATGGCGGAAAAAAAATTCAAAATCGGCGACAAGGTTGCATATCCGGGTCAGGGCGTGGCGGAGGTGGTGGGGATCACGGATAAATCGCTCGCCGGGCAGATCATCGTCTTTTTCGATCTTCGTATGCTCGAGACGGACATTCGAATCATGGTTCCCGTTCACAAGGCCGAGCAGGTGGGTCTGCGCGCCCTCGTGACGGATGTTGAAATCTCCCATTTGATGCAGATCCTGCACCAGCGCGACGTGGTGTTCGACAAGCAGACCTGGAACCGCCGGTACCGTGGCTTCGTCGAGAAGATCAAGACCGGCTCCCTGTTCGACGTGGCGGAGGTCTACCGCGACCTGTCGATGCTCAAGCACAAGAAGGTCCTTTCCTTCGGCGAGAAGAGGATGCTCGAGACCGCCCGGGCCTTGCTGGTCAAGGAGCTGGCCGTGGTGCAGGAGCGCGATGAAGAGACTGTCGAAGGCGAGCTCGAAGCGCTGTTTGCCGAAGCCTAGGTGTTCGGAACCGTCGATGTTTCCCGTACTTTTCTTTCTGGCAGGCGCTTGGGCTGCGTCGTGGGGGCTGTATTCGGTCGTGGTGGCGCGCAATCCGCTCCGCCGCAACGTCGCGGCGGTGACGGGGCCTGCGGGCGTGCTGCTCATGGCGGCCGCGCTCACGGCCTTTCTGGTGCCCGGCTTCTTCTCCTGAGATTGGACATGGTTTTCCTGCATGCTTGAGAAACGCAACCTGATCCGGCGGAACCTGACCGGTGGACTGGCCCTGGGCCTGTTCACGGGCCTGCTGCTGGCCTTGCCCGACGCGATCACCGGCCTGTTCGCCTTCCCGGGGCTCTCCATGTGGGGCTCGGTGGTCCTGCTGTTCTTTTTTGACGGCGTGATCACCGCCGGCATGCTGGGGTTCGTCCGCGGGCTTTTCCAGACCGCGGCCCAGAAGTTCGCCGAATCCGGTGAGCAGTCGCGCACCTGGATGCTCTGGTCCCGCCGCACCCTGGCTGCGGTGTGGGCGTCCTCGATCATGCCCTCGCTGCCCCTCTCCCGGTCCTCGCGCTGGTTCGTGGCGCTGGGCCTGGCCCTGGCCGCCGCCTGGGTGCTGCCGGGGATCATCCGTGTGCTCGGGGGCGCCGCCGAGGATCGCCGTCGCAAGGGCACCGTGATCCTCGCCGCAGGCATCTCCATGGGCATGGGCTTCGCCTGCACGTCCACCTGGGGGGCGGTGAGGCTGTTCCCGGCACCGGGCTTCTGGTTCCTGACCGGCTTCTTCCTGCACCTCGGCGCATTGTTCTATCTGGCCCGCATGATCCGCACCTGCTCGCGATACCACGCCACATGGCTCTCCCCGCTGGCCGGCCCCGGTGTGGTGTCGATCGTGCTGCTGTTGTCGATGCTGGGCGGCTCCTTCGCGCGGACCCGGCTGGAACAGGCCGATCCGGCCCGGCTGAAGGCCTTCTCCCGCATGGCCCACCGGCTGCACGGCGCCCGGGAGGAAGCCGCGTCTCCGAAGGACGCGGATCGGGAAGTGGTCGGAGGTGGCGAACCACCCGCCGGTGCCGCATCCGCCCAGGACAAGGCCCCCCCGCCCGCCGAGGCGACCCTGCAACTGGATTTCCGGCGTTCGATCCTGATCGTGACCTCGACGGTGGCGCCCGCTCCCGTGTTCGAGCATGGCTTCCGCGTCACGGGCGGGGTCGCGACCTCGTCGGACCCGGCTTTGTCCCTGGGATCGTTCCTCACCGGCCGGCACCTGGGGGTATGGGCCCGCGTCGCTCCGCACTGGCCCGCTCCCGGGCCGGTCTGGCACCAGGCCATCGCCGCGCATCACCGCGTGGAGCCCGTGCGCTACGGCCGTTTTGACGGAGCACGGACAGCCTATTTCCGCGAGCTGCCCGACTTCGGCTTTCCTGAGGCCTTCGAGCCACCGCCGGCGGACCCGGCGTCGCCGTTGCCCACGGACTCCCCGCTGGAGGCGTTTTTGCGCACCACGGACCTGATCTCGAGGCCGTTCTTCGCCTGGGTTCACCTCGATGCGGCCGCGGATCCCCGGACCAGCGAATCGGCCGTCCCCGATGACGCCACGTCCGGCCTGGCCTCCCGGCTGCAGAAGTCGGCGATCGCCGGTCGTTTCGTCGTGATCTGGCTGCACCTGCCCAAAGGCGCGCCTGCGACCGTCTCCGTCTTCGATCCGGAGCGCACCGCCGCCGCCGTGGACTTCAAAGCCCCCTTCAGCGTCGCGGGCGTGCTGCCGTCGCTGGTGCCCGTACCCGGCCACCGCACCGAGTTCTCCTCCTCGCCGTTCCCGGAGGTGCACCATCCACGGGTCGTCACCGACGACGGCCTCGCCCCCGTGGGTACGGTCCATGACGTGCGCCGCCTGACGCGTCGGATCCGCCACCTCGTGGATCGGAGGCCCTCGGAGCGCTGGCCCTCGTCGCCGGAGAAGCTGGTGTCTTTCCTCGACCAACTGATCTGCCGGGGTCAACTCGAGCCCTCGGAGCTGCGCCGGATCACGGCCCGTGTCCGACCGTACCCGGATCGTCTGGATCTGACCCGGCGCATGGACCTGCTGATGTGGCGCATGGGCCGCCTGACCCGGCCGCCCGTGTGGGCGGCGGACATGCTCGCCACGCCATGGTTGAGCCTCTGGCGTCACTGGACCCATCGCGGTGGCGCGGAGCCCGCGGTTTCGCAGGTCGATCCCCGTCTGTTCGCGTGGACGCTGGCCCTGTCCGGGGGCGGCCTCACCGCGCCGCTGCTGGAGGTGTGTCCGGGGGTGCCTCACACATTGCCTTTGCCACCCGGTTTGTGATAGGGTTTTTCCCTGCCGTGGGCGGATTCGGCCCCGAAAGGACTCGACGATGAAGAAAATCCTGATTCTTTCTCTGGTGCTGGCCGGTCTGGCTGTCGCCTGTCACTCCGAGCAACCTTACGTGACGACCCCGTCACCGCGCAACGAGGTCCAGAACGATCAGGGCCCCACGCCGACGCCGGGCTATTATCCGGCCGACGGACCCACCGACGAGCCCGAGAAGAAGAAGGGCTACTACGGCGAAGACGAAGGCTACTAGTCCCTCCCCCCGTCCCCTGCGATCGGAACAGCAAAAGCAAGAAAGCGCCCAGCGCTATCCAATCCCACGTTGGAGGGATTTTCGATTGGTTGATTTTTTGTGGCGGTGGAGCTGAAGGGGCTCGAACCCTCGGCCTCTAGAGTGCGATTCTAGCGCTCTCCCAAACTGAGCTACAGCCCCGCTAGGCGGTGAGGAACATAGGTGAGATTCCACCCTTTTGTCAAGCTGAAATCGGAGGAATGCAAGGGTGAACGCAAGAAAAGGGGGAGACGGTTCGGCCTTGGGTCTCCGGCGGCTATCGGGCGGGGTTGGCGCGCTGATCCCAGGCGTCCCGGACGTGATCGCCCAGCAGGTTCGCCCCGAGCACGCAGAGTCCCAGGCACAGCCCCGGGAAGATCGCCAGGTGCGGCGCCACGAGCAGGTACCGGCTGCCCTGGGCGATCAACTGGCCCCATGAGACCAGGGTGGGCGCCAGCCCGAGGAAGCTCAGGCCGGCCTCCACGAGCAGGTAGGCGGCGAAGGAGAAGCTCGCCTGCACGACCAGGGGCGGCAGGATGTTCGGCACGATGTGGAAGAACAGGATGCGGGCCGGGGATGCACCGAGCGCCCGGGCGGCCACGACGAACTCCCGGTGACGGATCTCCAGGGCCTGGCCGCGCGCCACGCGGGCGAAGCCCGCCCACGAGGTGATCACCAGCGCAAAGATCAGGTGTCCCACCGTGGGCGACTTGACCAGGGACAGCACGAACAGGTTCAGCAGCAGCCCGGGAAACGAGAACACCACGTCGACGAGCCGCATCAGCAGCAGGTCCGCGAGCCCGCCGAAGGTGCCCGCGATCGCGCCCAGCAGGCCCCCCACGAGCAGGCCGCACAGCACCGTCAGCAACGAGATGCCGAAGCCCACACGGGCCCCGGTGAGCACGGCCGAGAGCACGTCCGCGCCGTTCTCGTCGGTGCCCATGGGGTGTGACCACGAGGGGGCCTCGAAGGTGGCCGACAGGTCCAGGCGCATCGGATCTTGGGGGGCCAGGGAGGGGCCGGCCAC
>PHBF01000196.1 GCA_002841905.1 Deltaproteobacteria bacterium HGW-Deltaproteobacteria-17 | reverse complement strand
GCCCTCCTCGTCCATGCACTCGCACGGCATCGGCTCGTCGTGGGGCTGGAACACGGGGTGCATCTCCCACTCGCAGGGGACCTGGATCTCGGTGATCCGGATCTTGCCCGCGCCGGCGGACTGCACGGTCAGGAGGAACTCCTCCTCGGCCATGGAGACGTTGTGGACCTCGGAGTTGCCGTCCTCGGGGTTGGGATCGGGCATGGCCATGAAGGGCCGCTCGTAGGTCGGGAACAGGATGTGGGGGTACGCGATCTCGGCCGTGGCGAAGAAGTCGGTGTACAGGCCGCGCATGTCGTCGCAGTACTTGCGGTACACGGTGTCCATCTCCCACACGAAGCCGGCCACGGCGCGCGACAGCGGGGTGACGTTGCCGGTGAGGTACTCGGCGATGAAGGCGTCGAGGGAGTCGAAGGGCTTGTCGTTCTCGTGGTGGTGATCGGGATCGTCGCAGTCCTCGTGCTCCTGGGGGTTCTTGGCCAGGGTCTTGGCCAGGGACACCTTGAGCGAGCCTTCGCACTCGACGCAGACGCCGTTGCCGCCGCAGGCCGTGCAGGTGTCGTCACCGGTCTTGCCGGTGCCCTCGCACATCATGCATTTGCCGGCCGCCGCGGAGTCCTCCTCCATGGCGCAGTTGCAGGGCAGCTCGACGTCGGCGATCTTCCAGGCGCCGTTGACTTCCTTCATGAAGTAGGTCTCGCCGCCGGAGGCCGGCACGGTGATGAGGCCGCCGTCGACGGCCTTGGGATCCAGCGCCTCGAGGTGGGGGCGATCCTGCCCGCCGTCCATGTTGAACGTGGAGAGGGTCTCGAAGACCTGCTTGGAGCTGTTCTTTTCAAACAGTTTCAACTTGGACTTGCCCAGGAACAGGCCGATGGCGGCGAGCTGGTCGAGATAGGATTGGATGGTCTGCTTGCAGGTGGATTCGTTGCTCATGTGAAGTTCCTCGTCGATTGCGCAGTGCAATCAGAATGGGCTGTCCTCCGGGGGCACGTAGATGGATGCGTTGTCCTCGGTCTTGGCGTTTTCGAATTTCGTGCATTCGTGGATGAATTGCAAGTTGATCGTGCCGGTCGGTCCATTTCGGTGCTTGGCGACGATCAACTCGGCCAGGCCCTTGAGGGCCGGATTTTCGCGGTCGTAGTACTCCGCGCGGTGGATGAACATGATGATGTCCGCGTCCTGCTCGATGGCGCCGGACTCGCGCAGGTGGGAGAGCAGCGGCTTCTTGTCCTTCTCCTTCTCGACCTCGCGGTTGAGCTGGGAGAGCACGATGACCGGCAGGTCCAGCTCGCGGGCCAGGGCCTTCAGGCCGCGGGAGATCTCGGAGATCTCCTGCTCGCGGTTGATGTTCTTGCCCGTGCGGCCGTGCATCAACTGGAGGTAGTCGATCAGGATCAGGCCGCGGCGGTGGACATCGCCGGGCGGGAAGAACTCGCGGTTGCTGCGCCACTGGCGGGCCCGGGCGCGCACGGTGTGCATGGAGATGCCCGGGGTGTCGTCCATGACCAGCGGCGCCTTGTAGAGCTCGTTGCAGCCGTTGGTGATGCGCGACAGCAGCGACGAGTCGCTGGTCTTCGAGGAGGTGTAGGTCAACTGGTTGCGCAGCTGGTGCAGGTTCACCCGGGAGGCCGACGAGAGCAGACGCATGGTCAACTGCTCGGCGTTCATCTCGAGGGAGAACACCAGCGTGGGCACGTCGGCGCGGGCCGCGTGCTCGGCCATGTTCAGCGCCAGCGCGGTCTTTCCCATGGACGGGCGGGCCGCGAGGATGATCAGGTCGCCGCGCTTGAAGCCGCCGGTGATGCGGTCGAGGTCGTCGAAGCCCGAGGGCACGCCCAGCCCGATCTCGGGGTTCTGCCAGGCGTTGCTCATCTTGTCGAGGAACTTCACCAGCTCGGACTTGATGTGCGAGAACGTCGAGAGCCGATCCTCGACCGTGGCGTTGTAAAAGACCTGGCCGGCCCAGTCGAACAGGTTGTTCTCGTCGTCGTCGTCATCCTCCTTGGGCGAATAGGCCTTGGACGAGATGTCGTTGCACGCCGAGATCAGCCGCCTCACGCGGCCCTTGTCGCGCACGATCATCGCGTAGTGGACGGCGTTGGCGGTGGTGGGCACCTGCGAGGCCAGCTCGATGAGGTACTCCACGCCGCCGATGCGTCCGAGGCGGTCCCGCGCGTCGAGCTCGGCCGACAGGGTCGTCAGATCAATCGGCTGGCGCCGGTCGTCGAGGGCGATCATGCACTCGAACAGGTCCTGATGGGCCGGGATGTAGAAGTCCAGCGGCTGGACGATCGGGCTGATTTGGGAGAGGATGGTGGATTCGAGCAGTACGGCCCCGAGGACGGCCATTTCAGCCGGCTTCGAGTGTGGGGGCAGGCGGGCTTCAGAAGTCAAGGGGGTTCCCGACTCCGCGTGACTCAGTTTTCACTGATGACCCAGACCTTCAGGCTGGCCGTGACCGACTGGGTCAGGCGGCAGGAGACCTGATGGACGCCCGTGGACCGGATCGGCTCGGACATGACGAAGATCTTGCGGTCGACGGTCAGCCCCTGGGCTTCCAGGGCGAGCTGCAGCTCCTTGGTGGTGACCGAGCCGTAGAGCTTCTCGCCTTCGCCGGTGCGCTTCGGGATCGACAAGGTCATCCCCTCGAGGCGGGCCTTCAGATCTTCGGCGGTCTTCACCAGCTTGGCGCGGCGCGAGGAGACCACGCGCTTTTCGTGCTCCATGCGGGCCTTGTTCTTCAGGGTCGCCTCGACGGCCAGACCCATCGGAATCAGGTAGTTGCGGCCGTAGCCGGCGCGCACGCGGACGACTTCGCCCGTCTTCTTGCCAAGAATGTCTTCACTGAGAATGATTTCCATGTATGCCATGACGGGTCTCCTATTTCTCTTACTCGTTCACGGCGAACGGCATCAGGGCGACCATGCGGGACCGGCGGATCGCCAGGGACAGGGAACGCTGATGCTGGGCGCAGGTGCCCGTGATGCGCGACGGGATCATCTTCCCGCGCTCCGTGACGAACGAACGCAGCATCTGGGGGTTTTTATAATCGATCTTCACGGTGGTGTCCGCGCAGAACAAACAGACCTTGCGACGACCAAAACGGCGGGGTTTCTTGTCGTTCATCATGGTGACTACTCCTTATCCTCGTCTTCGGATTCCTCGCCAGCGGCTTCCGCGTCGCCGGCGTCTTCCTCATCGGTCTCGGCCGGGCGCTGCTCGCGGTCCTCGTGCTCGGGCACGTCAAAGGACTGGATGGCGGCGGCCTGGTTGAGCTGCTCTTCGGTCACGCTCTCGGGACGGGCGTTGGGATCGACGTTGGCGTCCACGAGGATGCTCATGTAGCGGATGACCTTTTCGATCATGCGCATGAGGCGCTCGATCTCGGCCACCAGCTCGAAGTGACCCAGGAAACGCCAATACAGGTAGATGCCCTTGCGGTGCTTGCGCACGGTGTAGGCCAGGCGCCGGCGGCCCCAGTTCTCGAGGGCGAGCAGGCGGCCTTCCTTGCGCTCCATGAGGTCGAGGACGCGGCGCTGGATGACCTTGATGTCCTCGGACGTGGTTTCAGGAGCGAGGATGGTGATCATCTCGTATTCCCGTTCATTGTTGACTTGATCTCGATACGAACGCGTCAGTGTCATTACCTTTCCAATCTCCCTGTGGGTAGGGGTCTTGAACCCTTTCGCCCCGCGCACCATGCGCAGAGCAGGAAGTGTCATGCCGAAGCACGACTGAGGCGGGCAAGTTAGTCAAAATCCGGCCGGATGGCAAGCTGTTTTTACAGAAAATTCCCTTCCCACCACAAACCCCTTGCAAACGGGCGCGCGTTGGAGTTATTTGATATACCTGCCGCCCCCGTAGCTCAGGCGGACAGAGCAGCGGTTTCCTAAACCGTTGGCCGGGTGTTCGAGTCACCCCGGGGGTACCGCATAGCCTATGGAGATGGACATGACAACACCTGGCGCCGAAGACATCCTGACCCTGATGCAGAAACTCCAGTCGTTCCGCTCACGGATCCCGGCGCAGCTGCTCAAGAACATCAAACCCGGCACGGCCCTGGTCCTGGATCCCGACGACACCGCCCGGGCCACCCTGGTCGACCTGCTCGAGCAGATGGGCTTCCGCGTGTTCTCGGTGAGCACCGTCGAGGACGCCCGCAAGACCGCCGACGCCCTGCGGGACCTTTCCCTGGTGGTGTCGGTCCCGCGTCCCCGTGGCGACGACGACCGCAGCGGCCTGGAGTTCCTCTCCGCCCTCAAGACCCGCTGCCCGAACATCATCCCGATCCTGTCGGTGTCCTTTGCCGAGAGCGAGGACGCCGTGGGCGCCCTGCGGCAGAACATCCTGGGGTTCTTCATCAAACCCTACGACCGGGACGAGGTGCTGCGCAACCTCAGTGATCTTCTTTATTTGTATGATCGCACCAATTACCTGGTCCGCCTCCTCGGCGAGATCGACGCCATGGTCTCTGATTGGAACGCGAAGTTCCCTGTGGTCAAATAATCCACACATGGCCCACGACGTCTCAGACAGTTTAACCTCTGTCCGCATCGCTTCCCGGGGTGTCGCCCGCCTGCGCGGCGGACTGCCCTGGGTGTGGGCCGATGACGTACAGGCGCCCTCCCCGGCACCGCCGCCGGGCGTCGTGGGCCTGCGTTCCACCAAGGGCGAGTGGCTCGGACAGGGTTTTTACAACCCGGCATCCACGATCCGGGTGCGGTTCCTGGCCGCCACGACCCGACCGCTCGATGAAAAATGGCTGCGACGCCAGCTCACGGAGGCGGCGCAACTGCGTGACGGCCCCCTGGGCCTCGCCGGGGCCTCGTGCCGCCTCGTGCACTCCGAGAGCGACCACCTCCCCGGCGTCGTGCTCGACCGCATCGGTGACGCGTTGATCCTGCAGACCCTGTGCGCCGGCGCCGACACCTGGCTCGAGCGCCTGCAGGCGGCCGCCACTGAATTGTTCAACCCACGCCTTTTCATCCTCAAGAACACCGCGCGATCCCGCGCAGCCGAGAAACTGGTCCAGGAGACCCGCGTCCTGTCGGGCACACCGGGCCCCACGCTCTACCGCGAAGGGGATCTCGAGTTCGAGACGGATCTGCTCAACGACCAGAAGACCGGCGCCTTCCTGGATCAGCGTGACAACCACCTCATGATGGGGAAGGTCGCCCGCGGTGCGGCCCTGGACCTGTTCTGCTACCACGGCGGCTTCGCGCTGGCCATGGCCCGCGGCGGCGCCACGGTGACCGCGGTGGACGCCTCGCAGGCCGCCATCGACCGGCTCCACGGCAACGCCCGGCGCAACGGCCTGTCCGCGACGGGAGTGTGCGCCGACGTGTTCGACTACCTCAAGAATGACGACTCCCGCTGGGACACCATCGTGTGCGATCCGCCCGCGCTGAGCCCCCACGCCCGTGACAAGAAGAACGCGCTCCAGGCCTACCGCCAGCTGGCCGCGGGCTGCTTTTCACGGTTGCGGGCCGGCGGCCTGCTGCTGTTCTGCTCCTGCTCGGCCCACATCCTGGCCGACGACCTGCTCGGCGCCCTGGTGGCCGGTGCCCGGGACACCACCGGCAGGGACTCCGCCGGACGCTCCTTCTGCGTCCACCGGTTCGTGCAGGCCGGTCCCGATCATCCCTCCCATCCCCTGATCCCGGAGAGCGCCTATCTCAAGGGCTTTCTCGTTCGTGCAACGTAAGGAAGGCGAACCACCATGAGCACCTCCACCGACCATCTCGAGCGAGCCCGCGCCGTCAGCGAGCGCGCCTACGCACCCTACTCGCGCTACCACGTCGGCGCCTGCCTGCTGTCCACCTCGGGCGCGGTCTACGACGGCGTCAACGTGGAGAACGCCAGCTACGGCGGCACGATCTGCGCCGAGCGGATGGCGCTGGGCGCCGCGGTCACGGCCGAAGGCCCCACCATGCGCCTGCGACAGGTCACGGTCTTCACGACCACCTCCCCGCCGGC
>PHBF01000195.1 GCA_002841905.1 Deltaproteobacteria bacterium HGW-Deltaproteobacteria-17 | reverse complement strand
CGGGGGACTTGGCGTCCTTGGTGCCGCCGGCGGCCTCGAAACTGTAGCCCGGGGCGATGATGTAGATGTTGCCCTTGCTGTCGAACTTGACCGTGACGCACTTGAGCTCGACGTCGGTGACCATGTAGGCCGCCAGGTCCATGTTGTTGATGTAGATTTTCTTGCCGCCGCTCTGCGCCAGCGCAGGGGTGGAGAAAAGGCTCATGGCTGCCAGGATAAGGAAGAATTTTTTCATCGTGACTGCTCCTTGCTACGAACGAAACATAATCCAGTGGAACTATATAACACAATTTCCCGGGGAGTGGATCCCCGGCCCGTGTTTTTCCTACGGCTTTGGAAGGGAAATATTCTCCACCGTCCATTCAACCGCAGGAAGCATGGAAGAAGAGACCACGGAAAAGACGGGGGAGCGACGCTGGGGAAGAAAGTGAAAACAAGAATGGGTTGACCAAGGAACACGCGGAACACGCGGATGAATAAGGGCTTCATTTTAACATTCCGTCCGCGGGCTCGTCCGCTTGACCCGCATGGTACGACGTGCTACACGCGGCCCGCGAGGTGCAGACATGCGCACGATCCTGCTTTCCCTGTCGATCCTTTGCTTTTCCCTGTTCTCCTGCGACTCCGCGGAGAAGACTGCAGATCCGCCCACGGAACTGACCATCGGCACGTTCAACCTGCAGTTCCTGGCCGACGCGCCCGACACCGGCGAGGTCCCGCGCACGGCCGCGGACCTGGACGGCCTGGTGCGGCTGATCGACTGGGGCGGCTTCCGGTTGATGACCGTGCAGGAGGTGCTCTCGGCCGACAGCCTGGCGCTGTTGCAGGCCCATGGGCTGGCATCGTCCTGGCGCGCGGCGGTGGGCGCCTCGGGCGGGACCCAGAAGGTGGGCATCCTGTATGACACCCGCGTGATCGAGCGCCTCGACGACGTGCGGGAGCTCGACAACGACGACGGCCTGATCCCGGCCGACTGGAGCGGCCTGCGCTACCCGCTGGCGGCCACCGTGCGCGTCCGCGGCGGCTTCTCCTTCACCTTGGTGTGCCTGCACCTGAAGGCCGGCATCACCGACGGCGGCGCGGCCCAGCGCGCACGCCAGGTGGAGCAGCTCGCGGCGTGGGCCGCCACCGTCGACGGCCCCCTGCTGATGATGGGCGACCTCAACGACACCTTCGAGGGCATCCACGCGACCATCGACACGCTCACGGCCCTCCAGGAGGCCGGCACCGACGTCGGACGGTTCCTCACGGCCGACCTCCCGGCCGGCGACTTCACCTCGCTGGAGTTCCAGGACCTGATCGACCACGTCTTTCTCTCGCCGGACCTCGACGCACGGGTCGTCCCCGGCAGCCTCGCCACGGTGAAGTTCGACCAGGACGCCGCGTACGACGGCCTCACGATCTCCGACCACCGCCCTGTCCGGTTCACGATCAAGCTGGAATAACGCGCTTCCTTTTCTGCCGCAGATCCCGACTTGCCAACCACACTTACAGTGACGACTTGGAGTGCTGCCCCGCCGACCGCCATTGGTATATAATTTAATTGACAGCGCTTTAATTTTCCCAACAATTTCAGTTGACAAAATCTAAAATATCAAGAGATTCTGGTGCAGCGGGGGACCATCAACATGGAAAATCAAAGAAGTTTTCATTGTGGATCGTTGGGAGTTCTGGCTTTTTCCGCCTTCCTGGCCTCCTGTTCGGGCGTCGTCTATGGCCCTGCGTCTCCTGGTCGAACCAAGGACTTCAATTACAGCGCCACATACAAAAGCGGGTACACTTCCCGCAACGAGACGGATCCGACCAAGGGTTATTATTCCGGTACCGCCGTCGCCCTGCTCGGTGGGGCCACCGTCCCCGGTGAGTCCGGTGCCCTGGGGGTCGACATCTTCGGCGAATTCCAGTTCGGCGACAAAAATTCAGCGTTTGCAGTCCGATTCGGCTACGCGGCCAATGTCGGTGAGGAACTCGCAGGAAAGGGCTGGACCCTGGGACCGGTCTACTACCATCCACTGACCGAAACCATCGCAGTGGACATCGGAGCGCAAATCCTTTTCGGAGGGTCCGTCACGCGCACCACAGGCACCCACAAGGCCAGCGCGGACATGAAGGGGGTCCGGCCGATTCTGGGACTGCGGTGGCATGTGCAGGCGTTGGGCAGGCTCTTCCTGACCGTGATGCTCGAAGCCAGTTACATTGCGACGACGCCGGTGACCATCGAGGGCGAGGACATATTTTTTCATGGTGGCAGCCTGCTCGGTGGGCTGGCCTTTGGATTCTGATATGGCTTCAAAAACGGGTTCTTGATTCAATCTCTTTCCCTTGGTGCAGCCCGCAGGAGCGGGCGGCGAAAAATTCAAAAACATGGTTCACGGAAATTCCCACTCCCGGGAGAAAGAAGAAAAGCATGCGCATTCACCTCTCCACATTGGCTCTTGCATCGGTTTTCATGTTGTATTCGGGCGGATGTTTCAAAACTACCCTGGAATACGTTGGCGGGACCAACAGTGGGAAACCTACACAATTCAAAGCCCAATACCGGCTTCTCGGCTGCCTCAATGACGAAAAGAAACTTGTCCTGCTGCCCAATGCGAAAATCGATTATTACCTGACAGAGAATGCCTTTTATGAAATTTCGGGAGATGCCGGGACGAAGGTCACCAACACATGGAAAGACGGAAACGGGCAATATTTCTTTATCTATGAGACGAATCTGAACAAGAACGCCTATTTGTATTTCATCCCCAACGACCCCTCATTGAATACAGTCCACCTTCGCTACAGGAAAGGCAGCTACACAATCAAAAAAGTTGATGGCACGGTGCGACCGTTCGGCAGTCCTCCTCAGGGGTGCATTCTTAAAAAACTCTAGCATGGCAAAGAAAACCTGATTTTCAACCCATTGAGATCACTGGAGAAAATGACATGCAACACACAACATTGGTTCAATTCATCTTACCCGTTCTGGCATTCATGATCCTGCCCATTTCAACTGCCAACGCCAACAAATTATATTTTTATGCAAGAGCCGGCCAGTACCAGGAAATCAATGACAATGATGTCACCGAGGAGACCTCCTTGAAAGCGGGCGGAATCTACCTGAATATGACCGCAGACATGGGAAAAATGTGGAGCGAGCGAGCGTTGGGCGATCATGAGTTCGGGTGGAGTTGGTATATAGACTCCTACTTCGGTGGCGGATCCGGCAGCAATGGTGGCGTTTTTGATTTTTCGGCCCAGCCGTTCGGGATCCGTGGACGGTACAACCTGGGCGGCGACAACCTGGTCTGTTTCGGCTACAGCCCCATCGAAATCAACCTCTTTTTGCCCACAGGAACCGGAATCGGAAGCCTGTTCTCCCTATCCCTTGAGCGTAAAAACCTTCAGATTCACATCTCCCGCTACGGCAACGGCCTGTTCCTTGGTGCCTTCTATCCGGACAAAGCCATGAATCCCTCCTATACCGCCACAGTGCAGTACATTCTGCGCTCCGGCCTCACCGTGGGCCTGCAGGCCGGGATCCTGACGGGAAAAGATATGGAGGGCTTCAACGCGATGCTCTTCGGCGGCTGGGTGTTCTGAACGCCCGTCTCATTCTGCCGTAGGAAGAGACTGCGGAGAAGACGGAGGAGGGGCGGAGAAGACGGAAGCTCGGGGTTCCTGGAGTCGGCGGCGAAAGCGCGGGCGCAGTTCAGAGTCCCGGCGGAACCGTGGCCACGGGAATGGCGCTGTTTGCCATCGTGCCGTCTCCGAGTTGTCCGAAGGTGTTGTTGCGCCCCCAGCACCAGACGGCATTGTCGTCCAGAAGCGCACAGGCGGCATAGAATCCGGTCGCCACCTGGACTGCACCGGCAGGCAAGCCCACTACTGCGGAAGGAACCGGGTGCGGCACGGAGTCAGGGGTCCCGTTTCCAAGGACACCGTCAGCGTTGTAGCCCCAGCACCAGAGGGTGCCTCCGGTCTGAACGGCACAGGTGAAGTAGGACTCCATGGAGACCGCGGTCGTGATGCCGCTCAGGCTGGGGACCTGCACGGGAAGGGCCGAATCCGTCGTCGTTCCGTTGCCCAGTTGCCCCCAGTGATTGCGGCCCCAGCACCACATGGTGCCATCCGCGAGGACCGCACAGGAGTGGTGGACGCCCCCGTCCACGACAGCGACCGGGGAGGTCGTCCCTGAAAACGTGACCTGCACAGGCGTCAACCGCTGGGTCAGCGTGCCGTCGCCGACCTGTCCGTACGTGTTCAGGCCCCAGCAATGCAGGGCGCCGGTCTTCAGGATCGCACAGGTATGGTAGATGCCTGCAGCCACATACGCCACGTCGTGATCCATCCCGGTGACCGGGACCGGCAGGTTTCTGCTGACCGTGGTGCCGTCTCCCAACTGGCCGTTGTTGTTGTAGCCCCAGCACCACAGGCTCTCGTCGGCCAGCACGGCGCAGGTGTGGTAGCCCCGCGCCATGAGCTGGATCACGGGCTCGGGCAGGCCGGTCACCTGCACCGGAACCGAAGAACTGGTGTTCGAGCCGATTCCGAGCTGGCCCAATGCGTTGTCACCCCAGCACCAGAGGGTGTCATCGGTCAGCACGGCGCACGTGTGCCCCGATCCCGCCGCGATCATGGCTGCGGGTTCGGTCAGGCCCACCACCTGGACCGGCGCGGGCCGGTTCGTGGTGGTCCCGTCTCCGAGCCTCCCTGCGGTGTTCCGTCCCCAGCACCAGATCTGGCCATCATCGAAGCGGGTGCAGAATTGATCATCACCGCCCTTGAGCTCCAGCGTGGCCGAACAGGTGGAAAAGTCGATCCCGCAGGCGGTGTCGCAAACGGAGAGATGACCCTTCCAGTATCCGCTGTTCTGGCAGGTCGAAGATCCGAAGTTCGTTCCGTCGCAGGACTCTCCGTAACCGGTCTGCACCAGGCCGTCTCCGCAGCGGCCTTCCGCGATGCAGTCGGTCAGCACCAGCGCACCGCAGTCCGGAGAACAGGCCAGCTCGCCGCCGTGATAACCAAGCGTCAGGCAGGACGCAAGCCCCAGGTCCGTACCGTCGCAGACCTCCGAAAACGTCTCCTGGACGAGGTTGTCGCCGCAGCGGCCCGTCACGATGCAGTCGGAAAGATCGAAGTCCGAGCAGTCGCCCAGACAGGCCAGGGCTCCCCCATGATAACCGAATAAAATGCAGGTCTCCTGGTCGAGGTTGTCCGAGTCGCAGGCTTCTCCGTGGGTTCCCTGAATCTCCCCGTCCCCGCAGCGCCCCTGGGCGACACAGTCCGTGAGATCAAACGATCCGCAGTCGGCGCTGCAGGCCAGCGTCCCGGCGTAGTATCCCAGGGTGACGCAGGTCTCCTGGTCGAGATTGTCCGAATCACAAACTTCTCCGTGGATTCCCTGAATCTCCCCGTCCCCGCAGCGTCCCTGGGCGATGCAGTCGGTGAGATCGTACGAGCCGCAGTCGGCGCTGCAGGCCAGCGTTCCGGCGTAGTACCCTTCCGGAAAAGTGGTGCACGTCTGACCGCGCAGATCGGTGCCGTCGCAGACCTCCGGTCCCACCGCCATGTCATCCGAGCAGGTCGGCGCGCATCGGCTGGGCATCGGTGAGTTCGCGCAGTCCCAGCCCGTCTCCACCTGGCAGCTCCCGCTGCAGCCGTCCCCCGCGTCGCTGTTTCCGTCGTCGCAGGTCTCGTTTGGTTCCATGAGCTGGTTGCCGCAGATGCTCTGGCACCCGGAAAAA
The DNA here is from genome assembly GCA_002841905.1 of Deltaproteobacteria bacterium HGW-Deltaproteobacteria-17. GTDB lineage: Bacteria > Myxococcota_A > Polyangia > HGW-17 > HGW-17 > HGW-17. The sequence continues at coordinate 281 of PHBF01000195.1, read as the reverse complement.
TCAAGCTGGCAAGTCACGTCGCAACCGATGGCGCCGCCCAGGTAGCCGTGCATCTGGCAGTTGTTCTGCGCCAGATCAAGCCCGTCGCAGGCCTCCCCGTTGCCGAGGTCGGCGAAGTTGTCGCCGCACTTTCCGCCGCAACCAGAGAGGTCGAGCTTGCAATTGGGCATGCATCGGATCGGACCGTCGACGAGATAATAGCCCAGGGAACCGCACGTGTTTTCACCGGGGGTCTGGTCGCATTCTTCGCCCGGGTCCAGGAAGCCGTCACCACAGGAGTC
>PHBF01000194.1 GCA_002841905.1 Deltaproteobacteria bacterium HGW-Deltaproteobacteria-17 | reverse complement strand
CTACGCCGCGATCATCGCCGAGCTCGGCCTGCGCCGCTAAGCCTTCTTCAGGCCTGAACCCACCGCCAATGAAACCGGTCCCCCGGTCGCCACGACCGGTCCTACGGTCGTCGCGACCGGGGCCTACTTCTTAAAACAGGAAAGCATCCGGCGAAGACGCCGGGGTAGAGGGGTAGCCATGCTGCCCGGGGCCTGTGTCCTTTCATGTTTCCAGAAAGTTGACAGGGCTCCCGGCAGGGGGGAAACTCCCTCAGGTATTGAACCATGATCGATCTCTCGCTGGTCCTGCTCCGCTTCTTCCTGATCCCGCTGCCGCTGGGCGGCACCCCCGCGGCCTCGATCACCAAGCTGGTCCTCGAGCTCAACGGTCCCTTCCCCAACCCCGAGTTCCTCAACACCCACCGGTATCGACTCGACACCGCGAAGGGGAAGAAACTGACCCTCAGCGTGGACACGGTGGAGAACCTCCAGAAGCCCGACCCTGCGACGCTCCCGGCCGACGTGAAACGATACCTGAAGTCCGAGCCCAACGTCGAGAGCGACGACCCGGGCGTGATCAAGCTGGCCAGGCAGGCCGCCGGCGGCGCCAGGACGCCGGTGGAGATCCTGCGCGCCGTCACGCTGTTCGTGGGCGACTACGTCGAGGACACGCTGCGCTCCGACGTGGAGAGCGCCCGCATGGTGGTCCAGCTCAGGAAGGGCGACTGCACGGAGCACTCGATCCTGGCCACGGCGCTGTTCCGGGCCCTGGGTTTCCCCGCCCGCCAGGTCGGCGGCGTCGGCTACGTCCGCATGTGCGGCACCGGGTCCTGCCTGGAAGGGCTGGGCTATCACGCCTGGACCCAGGTCTGGGTGGGACGGTGGATCGACGTGGATCCGACCTGGAAGCAGATGCCCGCCGACGTCACCCATGTGATGATGGGAGCCACCGACGACATGGAATGGCTCGAGAGCCTGGGCAACCTGAAGATCACCGTTCTTGAGAAGGAGGTGGGGAAATGAGCACCCGTGAACTCGACAACGCGATGTCCTTCCTGCAGAAGAGCCGCCGGGCCCACAAGCGCTTCTCCGTGAACCTGCCGGTGATCGTGCGCTCGGGCGGAACCGACGCCGCCGGGCAGATCCACAACCTCAGCCTCGGCGGCATGTTCGTGGTGTTCCCCGGACAGGCCGTCCTGGGCGACCAGTTCGAGTGCCTGCTCTCCCTGCCGGGGGTCGAGCCGTCCCCGGTCCCGGTGGAGGTGCGCTGGTTCGTTCCGCGCAGCGCCGAAGCCACCGCCTGCGGTGTGAAATTCCTCTCCATGCCCGACAAGATGCTCAAGGCGATCGTGGAGCTGTCCTCCGACGCCAATCTGCGGTAAAACTTCTGTTGACCACATTTCCAAGGGAGGTCCTGCCATGAAACCCAGAGCCCTGATCCTGTGTGCCGACGGATCCGAAGAGATGGAGATCGTCATCCCACTGAACCTTTTGCGCCGCGGCGGCGTGGAGGTGACGCTGGCCAGCCTCGCGCCCGGCATGATCCGCGGCGCGCGGTCGATCGTGCTGCAGCCCGACGCGGTCCTCAACGAGAGCATGACGGCCGACGCGCTGATCCTGCCCGGCGGCCTGCCCGGCGTGGAGCACTTCCTGCGCAACGAGCTGGTGCGCCGGCTGGTGAGGCGCCACTACGAGAAGGGGGCCTGGGTGTGCGCGATCTGCGCCGCGCCCCTGGTGCTCGAGCAGGCCGGGATCCTCGAGGACGTGACCGCCTTCACCTCCCATCCCGGGGTCGAGGAGCGCTTCCATGCCAGGCTCCTGCACAAGTACTCCCAGGAACGGGTGGTGGTGTCGGGGCCGGTGATCACGAGCCGGGCGCCGGGCACGGCCTTCGAGTTCTCGGCGGCGATCCTGGCGCGGCTGCAGGGCGACAACGTCGTCGAGACGGTCCGCCGCAACGTCCTGTACCCCTGCGACTAACCTCGGAAGAGGGCAAAGAGAAAGAATAAAGAATCAAGAGCTTGACCGCGGAAGACGCGGAAGACGCGGAAGGGGAGGCCGTCTTCGTGGGGTCTACTGCACCAGGGGCTCGGTGTAGAACACGCCGAGCAGATCCTCGGTGGTGGAGATCGCGCCGTCGTTGCGCATCGACCAGGCGCGGAACTGGTAGTACATGCCCGGCACCAGCTCGGGACCGGCGTAGGGCACGACCACGTCGCCCGAGGACACGCTGGGCACCGCGTCATCCTCCCAGACCAGGTCGCCGTAGGCGTTGTAGACCACGATGTGGTAGCCGTCCTCGGAGGAGTCGTCGACCCAGGTGAACTCCAGGCCCACGGGGTCCACCAGCTCGGGGCCCAGCGCGCCCGGATAGATGATCTCGAGGGCCTCGGTCACCTTGAAGGAGTCGGTCAGGGTGACCTCGGTGGCGGTGGCGCCGTCGACGACGATGTGCACGATCTGGGTGCCGGCGATGTTCGGATCGGGGTCACGCACGAGGCCGTCGTTCTCGAAGGCCGCCAGGACCACGTAGCGGCCGTCGGGCACGCCGGTGATGGTGAACTCGCCCGCGATGGAGGGCGCCGCGGGGGGCTTGGGCGCGCGCAGGCCCGCGGGCACCTCGCCCTTGACGAACGTGTCGCTGAAGGTGGACTCGGGCACCAGCACCACCGTGGTCAGCGAGCCGCCCGGGGCGTTGACGATCTGCACCGAGCCGCTGACCGAACTGAGCGGCGTGTCGCTCTGGGTGACCTCGAGATCGACGACCGGGGCCGAGGCCATGACCACGTCCAGCGGGTTCAACTGCAGGTCGGCCTTGTAGCCGCGCAGCACGTAGGTCTCGTCGGGGACGTTGAACAGGGTGAACCAGCCTTCGCGGTCCGAGAAGCCGAACGGCGCCTCGCCCGCGTTGGCGGCGGTCTCGAGCACCAGCAGCACGCCGCCGCCGGTGACCTCCCCGGTGGTGACCACGACCCGGCCGCTCACCGAGGCCAGCCCCTGTTGCTCGACGGGCAGCGGGATCAGGGTGATGTTGGTCAGGGCCGTGGCCAGGTGGTATCCGTCGGCGGCCGGCACGGCGTCGGTGGCGTCGACGGGCAGCGAGGGCCGGATGCCGGCCGGGAACTGCTGGTAGTCCTGGGCCGCCGCGCGAAGCGTGAACACCCCCTCGGCGAGGGTGCCGTCGGCGTTGCGCTTCACGGGCACCTGCAGGCTGTAGCGGCCGTCCACGCCGGAAAGGGCGACCGAGGTGGCCGCGGCGCCCGTGGCATCGGCGGCCAGCACGCGCGCGCCCTCGATGGCCTCGTCGTCGCTGGCGTCGGACACGCGGCCGTCGAACCACACCGGCTGGTAGCAGGCGTACAGATCATCGGTGCGCAGCTCGCAGGTGAGGCCCGCCGGGCAGGCGTCCTGGTTCACGGGATCGCAGGGCGCCGAGCACACCGCCGTGTCCCCGTAGGGCACGCACACGGCCTCAGGCGGATCGCAGGCCGGGGCCTCCATGTCGCATTCCTGCTGGCACTTGCCCGCGTCGGTCGCGTAGGCGACGCAGGTCCACCCCTCGCCGCAGGCCGCGGCGTCGGTCGGATCGCAGGCCGGATAGCACACGAACGTGTCCTTGGCCGGCAGGCACGTGAGATCCTCGCCGCAGGCGTCGGCCGCGGCCGGATCACAGATGTCCAGGCAGACGTGGCTGCCGCCCTCGATGGCCACGCAGGCACCGGCGTCCCCACAGGCGCCGAGCTCGGCCGGATCGCAGGAGGTGTATTTCTTTTTCGCCTTCTCGTCACAACCTGTTGCAAAGATGAATAGGAAAACCAACCATGCCATCGTCATCCAATGTCTCTTCATGAGAACCTCCTTGACCGCCCGGCGCGTCCGGTGGGCGCGCCCACGGGATGAAGCCCGCGAGGTCGGGTGAATGCTTCAGTATACACCATCACCCCTGCCCCGGGTAGCACCTATTTCAATCAACGCCATTCGCCACCTTCGGTGCAGGCCCTTGTCCAGTGCGATTGTGGATCGCTCTTCGGAGGAAGGCCCGCTGGATTTTGGACCGCCCGGATGCTATGCTGCCGCGCCACCAAGGAGGCACCTTTCATGCATGTCCTGATGATCAACGGAAGTCCCAAACGCAACGGCAACACGTCCCGCCTGCTCGCCGGCGTCGCGGTCCCCCTGCAGGCGGCCGGCGTCACGACCGAGCTGGTCCAGCTGGCCGACACCCCGATCCAGGGCTGCCACGGGTGCGGCGCGTGCGGAAAGAACAAAAACGGCCTCTGCGCCATCACCGGCGACGCCCTCAACACGCTGCTGCCGCGGCTGTTCGCCGCCGACGGGATCGTGCTGGGAAGCCCCGTGTACTTCGCCGACGTGTCCTCCGAGATGCTGGCCCTGATCCATCGCGCCGGCATGGTCTCCCGCTTCAACGGGGACCTCCTCCGCCGCAAGGTCGCCGCCGGGGTGGTGGCCGTGCGCCGCGGCGGGGCGATCCACGCCTTCGACACCCTCAACCACTTCTTCCTCATCGGACAGATGATCGTGGCCGGCTCCACCTACTGGAACATGGGCCTGGGTCGGCTCCCCGGAGAGGTGGAGAACGACGCCGAGGGCATGGCGACCATGCGGGTGCTCGGCGAAAATATGGCGTGGTTGCTGGAAAAAATCCACCACGCCTGAGAGATTCCCCTTTATCGTTGACCCGGTTTGACCGATCTAGGCAACTGGAAGAGTATGCACCGGCCTGACGCCGGGGAGAGACCATGACCGAACACGACGGCTTGAGCCATCCATCCCTCGAGGGGCAGTTCGTCGGGAACTATCAGGTGCTGCGCCTGATCGGTTCGGGCGCCTTCGGCGACGTGTACTTCGGCCGGCATCCGGGCATCGACAAGGCCGTGGCCATCAAGGTGCTCGACGCGGAGATGGCCCAGAGCAAGGAGATCGTCGCGCGCTTCAACGCCGAAGCCCGCGCCGTGAACCTGATCAACCACCCGAACATCGTGCAGGTGTTCGACTTCGGCCAGCTCCCCGACGGTCGCCATTACATCGTCATGGAGTTTTTGAACGGTCAAGACCTGACTGAACTGATTGACGAAAAGGCGCCCTTCCCGATCCGGGACACCCTCTCGATCCTGCACCAGATCGCCCTGGGGCTCGAGGCCGCCCACAAGCGCGGCGTCATCCACCGGGACCTCAAGCCCGACAACATCATCGTCGTCATGGACGAGGAGGGCGGCCAGAACGTCAAGATCCTCGACTTCGGCATCGCCAAGCTCGCCGACTCCACCCTGTCCGGGGTCCACAAGACCTCCGCGGGCGTCATCCTGGGCACCCCCCTGTACATGTCCCCCGAGCAGGCCTCCGGGTCCACCGACGAGATCGGACCTGCCTCCGACGTCTATTCCCTGGGGGTGATCGTCTACCGCATGATCTCGGGCCGCTTCCCGATCGACGGGGAGAGCCCGCGCGAGGTGCTGTTCAAGCAGGTTACCGAGCCCCCCAAGCCGCTGGCCAAGGTCACCAAGGGCCTGTCCCCGCGGATCTGCGAGATCGTCCACAAGGCCCTCGAGAAGAGCCCGAAGAAGCGCTACCAGTCCGCCATGGCGTTCTACCAGGACTTCGAGGGCGCCGCGGCCCTGCTCGATCCGGATCTGGTGGCGGCGCTTCTCCAGACGGCCGAGCTGGCCAGGTCCGGCGGGAACACGGGGGAGGTCCTGCTGCCCGAGACCACCTACGTGCCGCCGAAGGAAAAATCCGGGCTCGGCTTCTGGCTGGTGATGCTGCTCCTGTTCGCCGCCGCCGGCGCGGCCCTGTACCTGATCTGGGAGCGCGCCCGCACGCTGCTGGCGCCGCCGCCGCCCGAGCCCGCCACCGCGGCCGCGACGCCGCCGCCCCTGGAGCGCCCCATGCCGCCGCCGATGCAGAGGACGCCGGAGGTCAGACATCACCAGATCACGGTGAACTCCCGCGACGGCGTCAGCGAGGTCGACGTGTTCATCGACGACAAACTGGCCCACGAGGCCATGAAGACGCCGTTCTCC
>PHBF01000193.1 GCA_002841905.1 Deltaproteobacteria bacterium HGW-Deltaproteobacteria-17 | reverse complement strand
GCACGTGCTGGGCTGGGTCACGCCCAACAAGGTCCCGCCCTACCTGTACGCGGCCGACGTGCTGATCATCCCGCCCACGGGCAAGCCCCTGCGGGAGCATCACCGCACCGTGCTGCCGATCAAGGTGTTCAACTACCTGGCCGCCGGGCGCGCGATCCTGGCGCCGGACCTTCCCGACACCGCCGAGCTGCTCCACCACGGCGTCAACTGCATGCGCGTGCCCGCCGACGACGTCGACGCCGCGGCCGAGGCGCTGCACCGGCTCGCCGATGACCCGCTCTTCGCCGGCTCCCTGGCCGAGCGCGCCCGCGAGGACGCCCGCGGCTACACGTGGGAGGAGCGCGCCCGCAAGCTCAAGGCGTTCATGGAGGAGCGGCTGGCCGCCTCGAAATGATGTTCGTTTTGTGGGCTTTGAGCGGGATACGGGGTTCGAACCCGCGACATTCAGCTTGGGAAGCTGACACTCTACCAACTGAGTTAATCCCGCGCGGCACTCTTTTTAACGGGTTTCGTTGTCCTTGACAAGATCCTTTTCACTCCGTTTCAAGTTTCATTGCGTCCTCTGGGGAATGCTGGCCTGGCCGGTGCTTTTCGGCGCCTGCGCGCGCAGACCCGGGGCTTCCGAGGCGCGGCGGATCGTCTCGCTGTCGCCCTCGCTCACGAAGATGGCGTTCGCGCTGGGCCTGGGGGATCGCATCGTGGGCGTGACGCAGTACGATCTGGAGCCCGAGGCCGTGCGGAAGCTGCCCAGGGTGGGCGGCTTCCTCGACATCGACGTCGAGGCGGTGGCCCGGCTGGCGCCGCACCTGGTGCTGCTCTCGGAGATGCACGCCGAGGCGCGGGGCCGGCTGGAGTCCCTGGGCATCCCGGCGCTGGAGCTGCGCACGCGGTCCATCGCCGAGGTGCGCGCCTCGATCACGACGCTGGGCGGGCGCACCGGGCGTGTCGCCGAGGCGGCGGCGCTCGTGGAGAAGCTGGATCGGGAGCTGGTCCCGCAGCCCTGTCCGGCCCGGCCGAGGGTGCTGGTGACCCTGGGCCGCACCACGGGGACCCTGGCCCACCTGGTGGCCGCGGGCCCCGGCACCTACCTCGACGAGCTGGTGACGCTGTGCGGCGGCCAAAACGCCCTGCCCTCCGGACCGGCCGCCTACCCCGCCATGGGCATGGAGCGCCTCGTGCAGATCGCGCCGGACGTGATCCTGGACCTGGCGCCCGACGGCAGGCCCGGCCCCTGGCACCAGGTGCCGTTCGTGAAGGCGCCGCGCATCGCGACCGTGGCCGACACGGGCTTCTCGACGCCCGGCGTCGACCTGGGCAAGGTCAAGCTCGAGATGTGCAAATTGATCTGCATGAAATAACAAAACAACGCCTCCAACGGAAGATAGCCCCCTGTTGCGGCCGGCCGTCCACCGGGAATGAGAAATCGGACCGTTCACAGTACAACGTCGGGCATGGGCGTGAGCCATCAACAGACTGGGTCCCGGCAGGTGATCCCAGGCCTTGCGCGCGTGCGTAATTGATCCGTTTACATTCATGGCGAAGAAGCATAGACTCCAACCCTGTAGCAATTCACGGAGGCAGATTCATGACCCTTCCCCGTACTATCCACGTCCCGTTTTGTTTGTTTTTGGCCTTTTCATTCATTGCCTGCGGCTCTGAGCCACCGGAGAAGGACCTGACCGGCGGCTACGCGCCGTCGATCGCCATCGCCGAGAACCTGCAGGGCGACGCGCTGGCGGCCAACAAGCCGCTGCACGAGCGCACCCTGCTGTCCACCGGCGAGACCCTGTCCACCGGCGAGGGCCACGCCCTGCTCGTCCATGAGAACGGCGTGCGCATCCACCTGCGCCCCAACGCCAAGGCCGTGGCCCAGCAGTTGTTCCCGCAGGTGCTCGACGGCACCGCCTGGTTCGAGTTCCCCCGCGCCCTGTCCGCCGACGGGCAGTGGGGCAACTGGAGGCTGCGCGGCCAGGACGCCATCGTCGAGGTCGTCGACGGGGAGGCCCCGGTGCTGCGCGTGATCTCCGGCGAGATCCTGGCCGTGCGCGAGGGCGCCCGCTTCCTCGTGAAACCCGGCCACCAACTGACCCTGGGCGACAAGCCCGAGGTGCAGCCCATGCGCTGGTGGCAGAGCACGTCCGGCGGTCTCGAGAACCGCCCCGACGCCCAGATCGATCTCGTGCCCGGACAGGGCGTGCTGGGCGCCCGCAACCCCGGGGACCGCGGCAAGGCCCACATCCCGCTGGTCATCACCGACATGAACGTCAACGTGCGCATCGTCGGCGACCACGCCATCACCGAGGTCGTGCAGGAGTTCCTCAACCCCACGCGCAACACCCTCGAGGGCGTCTACCGCTTCGGCGCCCCCGAGCACGCGCTGGTCACCGGCTTCGCGGTCGACCGCGACGGCAAGATGGTCTACGGCAAGATCAAGGGCAAGGAGATGGCCAAGGCCCAATACGAAAGCAACGTCTACGCCGGCTCCACCGAGGATCCCGCCCTGCTCGAGTGGGAGGACGAGGGCCGCTATCGCGCGTTCATCTACCCGATCCTGGGCGGCCAGAAGCGCAAGATCTACATCCGGTACACCACCTGGCTGCCCCGCATGGGCGAGAAGCGCGACCGCCGCATGTACGACTTCGCCATGCTCGGCTCCAACGGCCTGTCCCCCGAGATCGGCGAGTTCTCCCTGACGGTCAACCTCCGCGACGCCGGCGCTGCCGCCTTCCGCGCCAACCTCGGCCTGTTCGTCGAGGGCGAGAAGCTGCGCCTGACCGCCTCGGACTTCCAGGTCACCTCCGACCTGCACGTCGAGCTCTTCGACGACGGCGTGCCCGGCACCTCGGCCCACGGCTGGTACGATCGGCCCGCCGGCCGCCGCGGGACCACCATCCAGCGCGGCGATCACGCCATGATCCGGCTGCGCCCGTTCACCACGGCCGAGGAGCACTCGCGCAAGCTCGACCTGGCCATCCTCGTCGACGTCTCGGCCGACACCTCCCCGGCGCAGTTCCAGATGGCCCGCGCCATGGTCGAGAACCTCGTGGCCTCGCTGCAGCCCGGCGACCGTGTCACCATCCTCACCGGTGACATGGCCGTGCGCGACAAGGAGGCGTTCGTCACCATCGGCCAGGGGGATCCCACGGCCCTGCTCGAGTACCTGTCCTCCCAGAAGAAGGGCGGCGCCACGGACATCTCCGGCCTGCTCGAGGAGGCCGCCGCCGTGTTCGCCCAGTGGACCCCGGGCACCGCGCCCGTGCTGCTCTACGTGGGCAACGGCGTCCCCACCGTGGGCCTGCTCGATCCGGCCATGATCGCCCAGAAGTGGGCCGAGCTGCCCGTGTTCGTGTCCTTCCGCGCCGTGGCCATCGCCGACGGCCCGGGCCTGGACGTGCTCACCCGCCTGGCCGGCGACGTCCGGCCGCTGCTGGTGACCGAGCCCGGCGACCTGCGGCAGGTCGCGCCCTGGATGAACGGCCTTCGCCGGCCCATCCTGCGCAACGCCGAGGTGTCCTTCGACACCAACCAACTGTCCCAGCCGTACCCGCGCGGCCGCTTCACCATGCGCCCGGGCGAGGATCTGGTCGTCGTCGGGCAGGCCTCCACCAAGGCCCTCCCGAAGAAGCTCATCCTGCGCGGCTTCCTCGACGGGAAGGCCTGGGAGCGGTCCTTCGCCATCGACTGGTTCCGCTTCACCCGCGGCCGCGAACTGTCCCGCCGCTGGGCGTACGAGCGCCTGCTGCAGTACATGCAGGACGGCGCCTCCCCCGAGGAGCTGCTGGACCTGGGCCTGCGCTTCGACCTGGTGACCCCGTTCACGTCGCTGTACGTGCCGACCGCGGCCGAGGCCACGGCCGAGAACGACACCCTCGAGGACAAGGACGCCGAGCAGACCGAGATGGAGTCCGACGGCAAGAAGCAGAGCGGCAAGGACAAGGAAAAGGGCGAGAACAAGAAGAAGGATGAGGGCGGCCGCGACTCCGACGACGCGCCGGCCCAGGAGTCGGCCCCCGCCGAGGAGGCCGCGACCTCCATGGACAGCACCACGCGCGCCGCCGCCGATCAAAAGCACTACAAGGCCGAGCCCTCCTCCGGGGAAAGCACCGTGACGCAGGGACTGGCCAGGCCCATGGCCCGCACGCCCGCGCCCTCGGCCGCGGCCCTGCCCGCGACCTCCACCCCCGGCGGCCTCGGCGGCTCCGGCGGCGCACCTCCCGCCCCTCCCCGCGATCGCCGGCTGAAGACCTACGGCCAGCGGAACGCCGGCGCCGGCGAGGACAAGCCCGCCGATCGCGTCAACCTGCGCGAGACCGCCAAGGACATCTCCGGGATCGCAAACGTGCACTCCACCGAGACCATCGCCGGCAAGGCCGGGCGCATCTCCGGCGGCCAGAACTTCGAGCTCACCGACGGCTACGCCAACGGGGACGGCAACGCCGATCCGGGGCTCATCCCGCTGGCGACCCCTGCGGGGAACATCACCGTGATCTCGGAGAACACCTACATCTTCTGCGCCGACTGCGGCATCTCCCGGGCGCCCTCCCCCTGCTCGGCGCTCTCCAAGCTTCCGCTGTGGCAGCGCGTGAGCGGCTGGCGCGAGCGGCTGGCCGGCGCCACCCCGTGGACGGTCATGGAGGTCTACCAGGACGCGATCCGCCTGTGCGAGGCCCCGAACTGGCACGCCCGGACCATGTTCCTGCGCGTGGCGGTCTCGGCCATGTCGACGATCCAGAACATGGTGCAACTGTACCAGGTCTTCGTGCCCGCCCACGGCTTCGGCGACCTGCTCCGCACCGCCATCCTGGCCAGGATCACGAAGGTCGAGGACATCCTCTACGTGCGCCGCAACCTGGGCCTGGGCACCACCGTCGAGCGCGTGGCCGTCGAGGAGATGCTCCAGAAGGCCCCCGGCGTGAACGAGCGCATCGCCATCCTGCAGCAGCTACGCCTGGCGACGCCCGAGGACCCGTGGCTGACCCTGAAGTTGCTGCGCATCTACGAGGACAACGACATGAAGGCCCCGGCCGACGAGATGATCCGCGGCCTCTACGGCAACCCGCTGCTCGACGACGAGCTGCGCCTCAACGTGGTCGAGTACTACCTCCGTCGCAAGGACACCGCCCCGGCGCGGCGCCTCCTGTCGGAGATGGTCGAGTTCGCCCCGCGGGACCCGAGCCGCCGCCGGATGCTCGGCCAGTTGTACCAGGCGTTCGGCTGGAAGACCCAGGCCGTGCGTGAGTTCCTGTCGTTCTCGGAGCTGGTGCAGAACACCCTCGACGCCCGCCTGTACCTGGCGTTCGCCTACGAGGCCACCGGCGAGTTCGAGAAGGCCCTGAAGTACATCGAGGACATCCTGACCTCGGGGGATCCGGGCAGCGACCCCGTGAAACTGGCGCGGCTCTCGGGCTGCCTGTTCCTGGCCCGCATGCGGATCACCGCCGCCCCCGCCACGAAGGAGACCATCCTCAACCGCGGGCGGATGATGGCGCTGTTCCGCGACGACGAGGCGGTCAAGATCATCCTGACGGCCGCGCACCCCAAGGCCGATCTGGAGCTCGTGTGGGGTCCCTCCGAGGCGGACCTCGGGCGTGTCCCGTTCATCAAGCCCGCCTTCGGCGTGCAGGCGGCGATCCTGTCCAAGCTGCCGTCCACCATCTATCTGAAGGTCGAGCGCGCCGAGACCGGCAGCCTCCGCCCGCTCAACGCCGAGTTGATGATCATCCTCGGCGAGGGGACGGCCACGGAGAAACTGTTCAAGAAGGACTTGACGTTCGAAAAAGACAAGAAACAGATCACCCTGAAAATCGAGGGAAACCAGATCACCGTGGTTTCGGAAAACTAGAGGCGCACACATGAAGACATCGCTCTGGACAACCACTCTCATTTGCGTATCCCTGCTGGCCCTCTCCTGCAGCAAGCCGCCGGCGGCCCCCCCGCCGCCGGGTGAGGAGCCCGCCGGCCCCTCGGTCAAGTTCGAGGACACCGTGGCCACCGTCGACCCGATGGGCCAGGCGGTCACCGCCGACGGCGCCAACGGCGTC
>PHBF01000192.1 GCA_002841905.1 Deltaproteobacteria bacterium HGW-Deltaproteobacteria-17 | reverse complement strand
CCTTCTCGTACACGGCGTTGGTGTTCTTGCGCTCGAGCAGCTCGAGCACGCACTGCGGGGTCTCGCACTCCTTGACCAGCACGAAGTACATCTTGTGCAGGGCCAGCACCTCCACGTCGTAGTCCATCAGGATGACCAGCTCCACGTTGGCCGCCACGGCCAGGCTGTAGCTCTGGTCCGGGCCCACGCCCATGTAGGCGCCGCCGAGGTTGTCGATCTGCGGATACCACAGGTCGTAGCGGGTCTCGTTGCTGGTGTAGTAGTGCTCCTTGGTGACCCCGAGCTTCTCGCCGGTGATCGACTTGAGGATCTCCTCCTGCTTGTCGGTCAGGGGCTTGCTGCGGTCGACCTCGACCGGGGCCGTCGCCACGGGGGTGGCGTCCTTGACCGGCGCGGCCTCGACGGGGGTGGCGTCCTTGGTGGGGGCGGCCATGGGGTCCGCCGGCGCCGGGGTCATGCCGTTGGTCGCGGCCATGTCGGTGGGGAGCGGCTTGGAGCCGTCGGACTTGACGGTGCGGGCGGGCTCCTTGCCGTTGCAGGCGACGAAGGCGAGCAGGGTGACCAGCGTCAGGAAAAGCTGTCTGTTGAGGAAGTCACGTTTCATCAGAACCTCGGGGTTGGGGATTTCAGGAAAGGGTCGCCGGCTTCCTGCGTCGCTCCAGGCGCGAGAACACGGCGTAGCCGGCCAGGCCCAGGGCGATCATGAGCGCCGCGGCGACGATCTGCCGCTGGCTCTCCAGGCTGAGGATGACGATCAGGAACACCGACATGGCGATATAGAGCAGGGGCACCAGCGGGTACAGGGGCACCCGGAAGCCGCGCGGCTGGTCCGGGCGCTTGCGGCGCAGAATGAACAGGCCGCCCACGGTCAGGCTCGACAGCACCACGATCATGAGGGTGGTGTAGTTGAGGATGGTCTCGAAGCCGCCCAGGTGGACCAGCACCGAGGCCCACACGGCCTGGATCAGCAGCCCGTGCTTGGGGGTGCCGCGGCGCGGGCACAGGGTGCCCACGGTCTTGAAGAGCAGGCCGTCGCGGGCCATGGAGTAGTAGATGCGCGGGCCGATGAGGATCGTGCTGTTGAGGCCGCCGATGATGGCGATGCCCGTCAGCAGCGTGAACAGCGGGGCGCCCCAGTCGCCGAAGCTGCGCTCGGCCGCCACCAGCCCGACGTTGCCCACCGAGGCGACGGCCTCGACCGAGGTGCCGCGGATGAACAGGCTGTTGAGCAGCAGGTACAGGATGACGATCAGGCCGATGCCGAAGATCAGCGCCAAGGGCAGCGTGCGCTTGGCGTTCTTGATCTCGGAGCCGATGTAGGCCGCGGAGTTCCAGCCCGAGTAGGCGAAAAACACCGGCAGCATCGCCAGCCCCAGCTGGCCCAGGCCGATGCCTCCGCCGCCTCCGCCGGTGGTCGGGGGCGCCGCGGCGGCCGCCTCGGTGGCGCTCGCGGAGATGCCCGGATCCTTGATCATGATCAGGGACCACACGGCGGCCACGGCCAGCACCACGAAGGGCGTGTACGAGACCAGCGACTGGATCACGGCCGAGAACGAGATGCCCAGCATGTTGATGACGGTGAACAGGAAGATCAGGCCCACGGCCGTCAGCGTCAGCGGCGAGGCGCGCAGGGGCCCCAGCGTGAAGAACGGCTCGAAGAACCAGGCCCCGATGAAGGGCGCGATGTAGTACTGCCCCAGCCCCAGCGCGGTGGTGGCGATGGAGCCCGAGAACGTGGCCGACAGCGCGGCCCAGCCGAACAGGAAGGCCAGCGGGCGCCCGTAGGCCTCCTTCAGGAACACGTAGTCGCCGCCGGCCTGCGGGTACATCGAGCCCAGCTCGCCGTAGGACAGGGCGCCGAAGAAGGCCATGAGGCCGCCGATGACCCAGACGCCGAGGAACCAGCCCGCGTTGGGGACGTGGGAGGCGACGATGGGCGGGTTCAGGAAGATGCCGATGCCGAGCATGCTGCCCACGACGATCGCGGTGGAGCCGCCCAGCCCGATGGTGGCCTTCCACTCATGGTGCTGCGGCGCCTCGGCGACGGAGGTGGGGAGGAGGATTTCGGATTTGGAGGCGAGCCCGCTCATGAACCGACCGCGTTTCTTGTCGTGCCGTGTGCCCGACGCAGGAAAACCGGGGTCCCGTTGTAGTGGGACACCCCCCGGTTGTCAAGGGCAGCATATATCATGAGCCGTGGCGGCGCAAAAAGGGACTTCACTGCAGGGAGCCCCCGCACTGGGAGCACGACCGGGCCGTGTTCTCCACGAGGGAGCCGCAATACTTGCACGGGATCTTGACGATCTCCTTGATGATGACCCGCTCCATGGGGGCGCCGGGGGCGGCCTGGGACTCGACGAACTGGCCGGGGTTCCGCAGCTGGCGGGACAGGTTGATGCTGTTGGCGATGCGGACGGCCTCCTCCTCGTTGAGCTCGCGCACGAGCTGGGGCAGGAAGATGGCCTCGATGAGGCCCTCGATGAGCGGGATGAACGTCCAGCAGAAGACCACACTGGCCAGGCCGGCCCAGATGCGCTTCATGTAAAAATGATGGCCGCCCACGAAGCCGGTGAAGATCGCGAGCTTGATGGCCATGCCGGGATCCTTCCGGACCTCGCTGTAGTCGCGGTAGAACTCCGTCTGCTCGGCTTCGGTGAACTGGTACATTCTGAATATGTTGGACTCGATGCTCATGGGACGGCCCTGCTTCTCCGTGGAAAACCGGAATGCCCTTCATTTATTCTGGAAAAACCCGCCAAAGTCAAGAAGCAGGCTCGATGATTCCTGGGCGAACCCGTGCTCAGACTTGACCATGCCCACGGGTGAGGGTACAACCGACCATGCTTTGGACCTTGGCAAACCTTCGGGGGGGCACCGCGAAGGCGAGTCTCCTGGGTGGAGGTTGTTGATGCAAAGAAAAAACCGACCCTGGTCCCACCGATGGGTGCTGTACGTGGGGCGCAAGTCCAGATCGCGGGTTACATCCCTGGTGTTTCTCGCGATCAGCCTGGTCTTCTTCGCGATGTATGGGGTCTCGGGCTTCTCCTACGAGCGCTTCCTGAGCCTGGGCGGCCTGAATTTGTTGATCGCTCTCATCTACTTCGAGCGGGCCGCGTTCGATTCCGTCATCCAGGAGAAAAATGCCAAAATCAAAAAACTAAAAAAGGCGCTGGCCGCCCGCAGGGAATGAGCTGCAGGACGGTATGACAGAAGGCCCGGGCCGGAATGGACCCAAGTATTGAAATCGCGTCGCGAGGCGAGTAAGGTTGGCTATTCCGAAGGAGAATGAATCATGCAACCATCCGTCATCCGTCGTCTGGAAGAATTGAACCGGCAACGCGGTCCTGGCGAAGAGCCATTTTCCCCCGAACTGCGCGTACAGATGGCCTGGGATTTCGAACTGACCCGGGAGACGAAGATCTATGCGACCGAGACGTTTGCGTCCGATGAGGCGGCGGCTGCCGCCGGCTTCAGGCAGGTCGAGGAGATCGACGGGAAGACACGTCATTACATGACCAGGCTCGAGCCCCTGGAACTGACCGATGAGGAGTGCGCCGCGTTGAGTGAAGCCCGCGCGCGCTCGCAGGGAGCGGCCGTGGGGCCTGCGGCCGGAAGGTTTCTCACCGTCTTCGGCATCGTCTTCCTGATCGCCTATGCGATCGGCGGGATCCTGCTGGGCGCCCAGCGGCGGTCGTGGCTTCTGTTCCTGCAGGTCTCCGTGCCGGGCTGTATCGGCGGCCTGATGATGTACTGGGTCGGACGGTTGATCGGTGAAGTGCTCAACCTTCGGGGGATGATCCTGCGAAAAAATCGTTGAACCACCGTTTGGAAAAATGGCGACGCGGTCAGTCCGGCAGGGTGCCGGCGAAGACGAAGTGGGCCGGGCCGTCCAGGGTCGCGGCGCCGTCGGCGTCCAGGGTGACCGTGACGTCGCCGCCGGTCTGACGCACGCGCACCGGGCCCCGGGGGACGAGCCCCAGGTGCAGGGCCGCGGTCACGGCCGCGGTGGCGCCGGTGCCGCAGGCCTGGGTGAAGCCCGCGCCGCGCTCCCAGACCACCAGGTCCAGCTCGGCGGGGCCCGTGACCACGGCGAACCCGACGTTGACGCCGCCCTCGAAGGCGTGCTCGAGCTCGGGGCCCAGGGACAGGGCCAGCTGCCGGTTCCAGTCCGGGGCATAGGCCCGCGGCGCGGCCGGGTCGAGGAAATGGACGATGTGCGGATTGCCCACGTCCACGCGGACGAAGGCGAGGTCGTTGAGCGTCAGGGCGTCGTCGAGGACACGGGGACGGCCCAGGCCCGCCACCACCTGGGAGACGTCGGGGGCGTGCCCGAGGACGGTCACGTGCCGGGGGCCCGAGGCGGTGCGCACCTCGCGGCGGTCGCCGGGGGCCAGGTGGCCGGCGTCGGCCAGGAACTTGCCGACGCAGCGCAGGCCGTTGCCGCACATGGCCGCGACGGAGCCGTCGTTGTTGAGGATGTCCATGGTGTAGACGTCGCCGCCGTCGGCGCCGCCCGGGGCGCGGCCCACGATGAGGATGCCGTCGGCGCCCACGCCGGTGCGGCGGTGGCACATGGCCACGATCTGCGCCGGCGGGAAGGACACGGGGGCGTCAAGGGCGTCGAAGAGGAGATAGTCGTTCTGCAGGGCCTGGTACTTGCGAAAGGGCTGGGACATGACCACACCTCGGCGGAATCCGTCAGGATTCCGACCTGTTCCCGTACAGCCGATCCAATACAATAGAAACCGCCGAACGTACACTCAAATGATTGTACGTACCCGGCCCAAGGATCGGGGGCAGCACGCCCTTGGCCGCGGCCAGCGCCTCGGGGGCCAGGCCCCAGCCCGTGCCGAACAGGATCACCAGCGGGCGCGGATCCTCGAGGAGGCGCTGCGCGTGGACCACCGGCAGGTCGGTCTGCCGGGCCGAGGTCGCGATGACCAGGGGATCCTGCCCGTGGGCCTCGCGGATCAGGGACAGGCTCTCGGCGATGGACGCGGTCACCACGGTGCGCTCGAAGGCCTCGGAGCGCTTGGGGTTGTGGGCCAGCCCGAACCCCTCCTTCCAGTGGGAGATGACCGAGTGGATCAACTCCCGCTGCAGCTCGATGGGCGTGACCAGGTGGTATCCGCCGCAGCCGAACGTGGTCACGGCGCGGGAGATGTCGTGGATGTCGAGGTTGGTCACCGCGGTCGTGACCACCTCCCCGTTGCGGTTGAGCACCGGGTGATGGACCAGCAGCACCGTGGTCAGGCGGCTTTTTTCCAGTGGGGTCATTTCTTCCGGCCCTCCAGTACCCTGATCTCATCGGCTGTCAGGGGAAACTTTTCAATCAAATCGGGTCTCTTCTGCATGGTGCGCAGCAGACTCATGCGCTGCCGCCAGGCCGCGATCTGCGCGTGGTGCCCCGAGATCAGCACCTCGGGCACGCCCAGCCCCTCGAACTCCGGCGGCCGCGTGTACTGCGGATACTCCACGCGGCCGTGGTCGTGGCTCTCCTCGGCGAGGCTGTCGCGGTTGCCCACGCCGTCGGGCAGCAGGCGCGTGATGGCCTCGATGATGACCAGGCTCCCCAGCTCGCCGCCGTAGAGCACGTAGTCGCCGATGGAGATCTCCTCGTGCACGTAGCGCTCGATGATGCGCTCGTCGATGCCCTCGTAGCGGCCGTTGAGCAGGATCAACGGTTTTTCCAGGTTCGACAGTTCCACCACGCGCTTCTGCGTGAGCGACGGTCCCTGGGGGGACAGGTAGATCACGTGGCCGCCGCCCTCGCCGCAGCGCCCGTGGGCTTCGCGCAGGCAGGCCGCCAGGGGCTCGGGCTTCATGACCATGCCGGGGCCGCCGCCGTAGGGCACGTCGTCGACGTGATGGTGCTTGTCCTGGGCATAGTCGCGGACCTGGAGGGTCTCGACGTTCACCGTCCCGCGGGCGACGGCCTTGCCGAGCAGCCCGGTGTTCAGAAACGGGGAAATCAGTTCGGGAAATAATGTACAGACAACGATGTGCATCTCGTGCGTTGGGATCCTCTGATTCGTTGGTACAGGCAAA
>PHBF01000191.1 GCA_002841905.1 Deltaproteobacteria bacterium HGW-Deltaproteobacteria-17 | reverse complement strand
TCAAGATCCTCGACGATCTCTCCTCGGGGCATGAGCACAACCTCCTGGAGCTGCGGCCCCACGCGGAGTTCGTCTGCGGCGACATCCGCGACCCGGCGATGCTGGACCGCCTGCTCCCGGGGGTGGAGCTCGTGTTCCATCTGGCCGCGCTGCCGTCCGTCGTGTACTCCGTCGAGCACCCGGTCGAGAGCCTCTCGGTGAACTGGCAGGGGACGCTGGCCCTGGCCGAGGCCGCCCGCCGGCACGGCGCCCGCCGGCTGATCTTCTCCAGCTCCTGCGCCGTGTACGGCCCCCGCGCCTCCGGGGCGCTTTCCGAGGATCGCCGCCCCGATCCCGCCTCGCCGTACGCCACGGCCAAGATCGGCGCGGAGTACCTGCTGTCGAACTTCCACACGCTGTACGGCTTCGAGACCGTCTGCCTCCGCTATTTCAACGTGTTCGGACCGCGGCAGGATCCGGACTCGCCCTACGGCGCGGTGATCCCGCTGTTCGTCAAGGCGCTGCTCGACCGGCGTCAGCCGGTGATCTTCGGCGACGGGAACCAGACCCGGGACTTCGTGCCCGTGGAGCAGGTGGCGTGGACCAACCTGCAGGCAGCGACCTGCCCGCCGGGCACGATCGTCAACGTCGGCAACGGCCGGCAGACGAACCTCTGGGAGATCCTGCGGGTGCTCGGCGACGCCCTGGGGGTCGCGCCGGACCCGCGGCTGGAGCCCGAGCGGGCCGGGGACATCCGTGAGTCGCTGGCCGACACCACCCTCAACCGCGCGGTGTTCGGCACCTTCGACGGCCCGGACCTGCCCGCGTCTCTGGCGCGCACCGCGCTGTGGTTCGCCGGCCGCCTGCCGGAGCACCGCTTCGTGGACTGATCCCGAAAGACCAGGAATGGGTGTCAGATGAAGACCTGGATTCCCGTGGCCCTGATGATCCTTCAGATGAGCGCCTGCTATGTCGACGCCCCGACCTGCGGTGACGGCCGGCTGGATCCGGGGGAGGCCTGCGACGGCATCTATTTCGCCTCGGATCAGCAATACTCCTGCGCGCAGCTGGGGTACAACGGCACCATGCTGGCCGGCTGCACCGCCTCGTGCAGGATCGATCCCTCCCCGTGCGAGATCACCGGGAGGTGCGGTGACGGCGTGCTCATGCCCGGCTACGAGGAATGCGACGGCGCCGACTTCGGCGACGAGGACTGCATCTCCCTGGGGCACCATGGCGGCGCCCTGGCGTGCACCGGGGACTGCCGGGTGGACGTGTCCGGCTGCACGCGCTGCGGGGACGGGATCGTGCAGGAGCTCTCCGGCGAACTGCTCGAGTCCAACGTCTCCTCCTGTCTCGACGACGGCCACTTCGGCGGCTTCCTCTACACCGAGGACTGCGTGCACACCACCGAGGAGATCTGCGGTGATTTTGCCCTGATCCCGTTCGGGGGCTCCCTGTCGGATCCCGTGTTCGCGCAGACCGACGACGGCACCGTGCACCTGGGAGGACGGGTCCTGGGCACCTTCGACGGGTTCGCCAACCCCGGCTGCCCGCGGGAGAAGGACCTGGTCGAGACCTGGTACGACGGTGGCAACCCCTACCAGCAGGTGGTGGGCACCTACCACGATCCGGACTGCGCGATGGAGTTCCTCGCACTGCGTTCCCCAGGCGCGCTCGAGCGCGTGCTCGGGCAGGTCCCCCCCGACGCGCCCGTGGTGGCCATGACCGCCTTCGGGGAGGACGGTGTCGCCCGGATCCGCCGCGGCGAACCGGACTACCGTTTCGAGCTGGCCGACGCCGACGGCGCGGTTCGTTTCTCCAGGTCCCTGGGGATGCTGGGCATCGGCCAGCTCCCCCGCGCGGTGCGGCTCGACGGGACCTCCGCTGGGATCTCCGCGGTGGACCACGCCGGCGTGCACTTTGCGCAGATCGACCTTATGGACGGAACATTCACCCCGCTGGGGTTCGCCGCCGACTTCACCGCCGGCGACCAGCTCTACCAGTTCGATGTCTACCAGGACCACGCGGCCTCCTGGGTCGATGCCACCGAGGTGTTCTTCGTGGCGGCCCTGACGCCGTGGGAGTCCGGGCAAGGTGGCAGGAAGGCGCTGTTCCGCGGCCGCTTCGACGACCTGGGGTGGACCCTGGAGCGGCTGTTCGGGCTCGACCCGGTCGTCGCGGCGTCGATCCGGCTGGTCGCCCTGCACGTGTCCCCGGAGCTGGACCGCGTCGAGCTCGCCTGGGTCGACGCCGGCGCCGGGATGTTCCACCGGGGCCAATGGTCCCTGTCCGGCACGCCGGGTCCCCAGCAGGCGCTGCCGCTGCCGGCCCACCACGCCATCGAATCCCTTCACCGCGCCGCCGACGGCACGTACGTGCTGGGCGGGACCACCTGGATGGCCGACCAGACCCTTGAAGCGCCCAACGCCTGCCGCCCCTCCTCGGCCTCCCTGGCGGTCCTGCGGGCCGACGCCGACGCGGGCACCTGGCAGGCCCGGTACTTCCTCACCTCGGCCGCGCATCCGCAGGGCTTCGAGGTCGACTTCTGCCACTTCGACCGGCGGCACTATGCCTTCGACGGGGCCACGCTCCTGGTGGGCGGCGCCTACGACCGGGCCGCCGGCTTCTGCTCGGACCACGAGGTGGCCGACGCCGGAGCCCGGGTTCCGCTGCACGCCTGCGGCATCTATCTGGTGCGCCTGCCCCTGCCCTGATCCGGTCCCTGCGTCGGGGATCCAGTTCAAAAATTCTTCGGAAAATTTTACCCGGGAGATATTGACACTTAATTTTACCCGGGTAATATAAGGCCGTGTCCACGGATCCTGCCCCACCATCACCCGGATCCGGAAAGTGAGCCTCATGGAAAAGGAAAAGACCTATACCGCCTTCGCCGGTTCGCAGCGGATCGTGACGGCCGACGTGAAGACCATGCTCCTGCGGACGCAGGAGCGCCTCGCCGCCGGGGAGGATCGCACGATCCTGATCTTCGAGGACGCCACGGGCGTGCAGATCGACTTCGACCTCTCGGGCTCCCCGGACGAGGTGCTCGCCCGGCTGGAAACGCATCCCCATTTTATCGAAGCGCCGGCGCTGCCGGTGCGGACCGGACCGGGACGTCCGAAGCTGGGGGTCGTGTCCCGGGAGGTGTCGCTGCTGCCGCGGCACTGGGCGTGGCTCGAGGCGCAGCCTTCGGGGTGCTCGGCCACGCTGCGGCGGCTCGTGGAGGAGGCCAGGAAGGCCGGGGAGGGTCAGGAGGACGCGATCCGCGCCCGGGACGCCGCCGGCAAGTTCATGTGGGCGATGGCGGGCGACCTGCCGGGCTTCGAGGAGGCCTCGCGCGCGCTGTATGCGGGGCGGATCGACCGGCTCCGGGTGTGCGTGGGCGACTGGCCGCCCGACGTCCGGGATCACCTGCTGGGGCTGCTCGAGCCGGCCGGGTCGGGCGACCCGCTCACGGTGTCATAGGAGAGGGAGTTCCAGTTGGGCGGAAGGCTCTAGCGGCAGACTTCGACGTCGTCGGCGCACACGTCGTTGTCGCAGAACCCCGAGAGGCACTGCTCGCTGTCGGTGCAGGCGGCGCCGCCGGCCTTCTTGGCCTTGCAGGTGCCGTCGGCCTGGAAGCCGCCGGACATGTCGCAGTACAGGTCGCCGAACATGTCGCAGCCGGTCATCACGAGGTTGGTCGAGTCGAAGCACACCTCGTCGAGGTGCTTGAAGGCCTGGCAGGTGCCCGTGAACGCCTGGAAGTCGTCGATGGCGCAGGTCAGGTCGTTGTAGGCCGCGCACATGATGCCGGCGTTGTAGTCGCAGGCCTCGTCGGCCGTCTCAACGATGGTCAGTTCCGTGCAGGTCTTCTGGGCGTCGCCCAGACCGAAGCACATGGTGCCGGCCTCGCACTCCTGGTCGGAGACGTTGTCGCAGTCCTGGCCCGCGGCGATGCGCGCGGCGCAGACGTTGGTGTCGGGGTTGCAGTACAGGCCCGTGGCACACCAGTCCTCGTTGGAGTCGCAGGGTTGGCCCGCGGTCACCGGGGCGATGAAGACGGCGCACTCGCCGAGCACGCACTTGGCGCCGGTGACGCACTGATCCGAGCTTTCGCAGGCGTCGCCCGTGGCGACGGCGGGCTCGCAGGTGCCCGGGCAGGCCGTCTCGGTGTTGCAGTAGCCGGAGACGCACTCTTCGTTGAGGAAGCACTCGCCGTCATCGGCGACGGTGCCGGTGAAGGTCCCGTTGCAGGCCTCGGGTTCGAGGTCGCCGAACTCGTCGCAGGCGAGGGTCTTCATGGCCTCGATGCAGGCGTAGCCCTTCTCGGCGTCGTAGACGATGGTGCCTTCCTGGACGGCCGCGATCATGTCAGCGAGACCGGCCTCGGTCCCCATCTGGGTCTCGATGAAGTCGAGGCAGCCCTGCCGGTCGTTGATGACCATGTCGAAGTACGGGTTGGCGCCGCAGGTGTCGATGTAGTCGCAGAACAGGTTGAAATATTCGCTCTCGACGTTCTCGAGCGCCAGCGTGGGCGCGGATTTTTTGTCGCCGTCGTCGCAGGCGGCGAGGTTGAAGGAGAAGAACAGGGTGATCAGCAAGGTGAGTTTCTTCAGCATGACAGGCTCCTTGTTATCAAAGTAAAAATAACCGTACAGCACGGATGAGGGGAGTGTAGCAGAGAAACGGTGCGGCGCAAATTCCGTTGGGCTTTTGGGCCGAATTCCACTAGAACGGAGGGCAGCGCGATCCCGGAGGTGCGGCATGCGGTTTCTCATGGTGTTTTCCCTGATCCTGACGATCCTCGGTGTCCCGACGGCCCGGGCCGTCTACGAGTGCGGCGGCGTCGAGGACACCTGCACCTGCGGGGCGTACAACCCCTACCCCTGCTGTGACAACGACGGCAACTGCACCTGGTACGCCTGGCATTCGGCGTGCTGCCACTGGGACATGGCCCTGCCGGGCTGGGGCAACGCCAAGACCTGGGCCCAGTACGCGGCGGCCAACGCCAACTACGAGGTCCTGCCCGATCCGGTCGTGGGCGCCATCGCCTGCCGGACGCTGGGGACCTACGGGCATGTCGCCTTCGTCATCGCGGTCTCGGGCGCGGACATCACCGTCGAGGAGGAGAACTGCTGCAGCACCTGCGCCGGCGGCATGCGCACGCACACCTACCTGGCGAGCTACTTCGACGGCGGGTTCATCGTGCCCGTGGGGGGCATCGTCCCGCCGGCCTGCGAGGTCGTCATCGACGGCACCCCGAAGATCATCGACGAGCGGACCGACTGCTTCGAGCGTCATGGCCAGTACTGGTGGGACGAGAGCGCCGGTCACGACGGACACCTCTTTTACACGTACACGACCTCCGACGCGGCCGCCGACTCCTGGGCCGCCTGGCGTCTGAACGTGACCGTCCCGGGCAACTACGAGATCACCGCGTTCGTGCCGTCCCCGGCGCTGTCGATCGCCCAGCAGGCACGCTACCGCGTCTCCACCACCGGCGGGGAGAGCACGGCCACCGTGGACCAGTCGGTCTCCGGAGGCCAGTGGGTGAGCCTCGGGCGCTTCTGGCTCGCCGAGGGCACCACGCAGTACGTGCGCCTCGACGACAACACCGGCGAGAGCTACGATCTGCGGCGCGTGCTGCTCTATGACGCCATCGCGGTCGAGCCGGTGGCCGACTGCACCGACGAGTGCGCCGACGGCGACGCGGTGTGCGAGGGTGACACCGGGTACAAGGTGTGCGGCCGGTACGACGGCGATGACTGCTTGAAGTGGGGAACCGTGGCGTTCTGCGGTCCCGACGAGTCCTGCGTCGAGGGCGAGTGCGCCCCCGATCCCCAGGGGTGCGTCGACGACTGCCTGGCCGCGGGACGCTTCTGCGTCGGCCAGAACGCGACGATCGACTGCGGGCAGTTCGACCTCGACGACTGCCTCGACGAGGGCCCCGTGACGCCGTGCGAGGCCGGCTTCTCCTGCTTCGGCGGGGAGTGCCGCGAGGGGGACGTCCCCGACGCCGGTCCCGACACCGACACCGGAGCGCCGGACACCAGCCCCGACGACGGCTGCTCCTGCCGGGCCGGCGGCGGCGCCCCG
>PHBF01000190.1 GCA_002841905.1 Deltaproteobacteria bacterium HGW-Deltaproteobacteria-17 | reverse complement strand
GCATTCATTTGAAGATCTCGCATCCGGTGCACCGGGAGGTGCAGATCACCATCGTCAGCCTGCCCACAGGAGTGCAGGTGGAGGTGCGGTGCGACAGGCCCGAACGGCTGGCGCCCCGCTGGCCGCGGATGGGTCCACGCCAGCGGGTGCGGTTCGTCAGGGCCGGCGCGGGAGGCCCGGTCCGATCCTTCTAGCCCCCGCTCTCGTCGAAGAGATCCTCGCCGAACCGGGTGCGCACCACGAACGCGAGGTCCGGGTGCCCGCCCAGGTCGGGATCGCGCAGGAGCAGGGCCCTGGCTTCGGCGCGGGCGATCTGCAGCAGGTCGAGGTTCCTGATCCAGGCGGGTTTGAACAGCCCCGCCTGCCGTTTGCCGCCGAGCACGTCCCCGGGCCCGCGCATGTCCAGATCCGCCTCGGCGAGCTCGAAGCCGCTGGAGGAGCGCACCATCCAGTCCAGCCGCTTCCGGCCCTCGTCGGTGGGCGCGGCGCTGCAGAACAGCATGCACTCGGCTTCGGGGGCGCTGCGGCGACCGATCCGGCCGCGCAGCTGGTGCAACTGGGCCAGGCCGAAGCGGTCCGCCTCCAGGATGATCATGTAGTTGGCGTCGGGGATGTCCATGCCCACCTCCACCACGGTGGTGGCCACCAGGACCCGCAGCCGGCCCTCCTCGAAGTCCCGCAGCACGGGCTCCCGCTCGCGCATCGCCATGCGCCCGTGCATCACGCCCACCGGGAGCTCCGGGAACTGGCGGCCGATGTAGTCCACGGCCACGTCGATGCTGGCCCGCTCGGAGTCCTCGGCTGCGTCGATCAAGGGGACGATGACGAAGCCCTTCTCCTCCCCCGAGACCGCGCGCGCGAAGCGCTGGAGGGCCTGCTTCTTCTGGGTCTTCGTCGTGTGGGCGGAGGTGACCACCCTGGGGCGTCCCGGGGGGAGCTCGTCGATCCGCGAGCTCTCCAGATCCCCGTACACCGTCAGCGCCAGGCTCCGCGGGATGGGCGTGGCCGTCATGACCAGCAGGTGCGGCTGCCGGCCGGCGCCGCCCTTGTTCACCAGCCTGGCCCGCTGGTCGACGCCGAACCGGTGCTGCTCGTCGACGACGACCATGCCGAGGTCGGAAAACGCGATGCGGTCCTGGATCAGGCTGTGGGTGCCCACCAGCATCTGGATCCTTCCGGCCTCCAGCAACGCCAGCGTGGACTCGCGCACGGCCGCGGGCGTGTCCGAGGTGAGCAGGGCGGCCTGCCAGCCGAAGTGCCGGCACCAGGCCGAGAACGACCGGAACTGCTGCTCGGCCAGCAGCGTGGTCGGCGTCATCACGGCCACCTGCCGGCCGGCGCCCATGATGTGGGCGGCACACACAAAGGCCACGGCGGTCTTGCCCGAGCCGACATCCCCCTGGAGCAGCCGCCGCATGGGGTGCCCCGTGGCGAGATCCCGCAGGACGTCGGCGACGGCGCGCCGCTGGGCGCCGGTCAGTTCAAACCCGAACACCGCAGAAAACTCGGACGTCCGGTCCCGGTCCACCCGGCAGGCCTCGAACCGGTCAGAAAGCCCGCAGCGCAGGCCGATGGCGCACTGCAGGCCGAACACCTCCTCGAACAGCAGGCGCTGCTGGGCCGGGTGGACGCCCTCCTGCAGCCGTCGCAGATCGTCGGCGGTCAGTGTGTCGTCGGGGCGGTGGATGCAGGCCAGCGCCTCACGAAGGGGCCACAACTGCTGGCTGGCCTCGATCTCGGGCGGCAGGGTGTGGGCATCCGGGATGCGGGTGAGCGCCGAGGCGATCAGCCGGGCGAACTGACCGCTCCCCAGACCGGTGGATGTGGGATAGATCACACCCACGCCGGAGGGGCGCTCGGCGAGCACCCGGGGGTGCACCAGCTGGCGGCGCGCGCCGTGGAAGTGCGGCTCCCCGATGAAGTACAGTTCGGCGCCGGTCCGCAGCAGCTGGGACAGGCCGGGCACGAACTGGAACCACATCAATTGCAGGACGCCTGAGTCGTCGTGGGCCTGGGCAAAGCACTTGCGGCCGATGCGCTGGACCTTGTCCACGGTCATGAAGAAGAGCTGGGGCCTCTTCTCCTCGCAGGCGCCGGCCGGGACCACGGTCCGCAGGTCGAGATAGCCCCGGGGCAGGCTGAACAGGAGGTCGGCGCAACTGAAGATCCCCGCCTCGGCCAGGGCCGCCGTCGTCGCCGGTCCGCAGCCCTTCAGGTCCGATACCGGCGCCGACCACAGGTCGCGCCAGTCGACGATGGGCGTGGGCGCCGCCTTCCTGGAAGCCGTGGTGCTCCTGGCGGGGGCGGGCGGCCGCCACGTCAGTTTTCCCATGTCCCACAGGCGAAGGCCGACGGAGGCCCATACGCGGCGACGATCCTTGCCCAGCGAGGGGAACTCCGCGATCCAGGCCTGCCCCTCGGCGTCCCCGGTGACGACGCGCGGCAGCGCCTCGGCGAGCCGTGCGAGGCGCTCGTCGCAGGGGTCTGCGGAGACTTCGAGGAGGCGGGTGCGGAAGCTGGTCTCCATGGCGGTGACTTTGTATCGCAGGCGCCAGACGCAATCCACACGAAAATCGTCGGGATCCTTTTCGAAGCACGGAAAAAATTCTTGACAGGTTTCCCAACTGCGGTATGGAGTGGGGGTCATTTCCCGCCTTTCCACTGCGGAAAGGCACATAGGAGGCGAGTTAAAATGAAGTCTTTACGTATTCTGTTTTCCGTTCTGTTCGTGATGTCCTTTGGTATGTCCGCCTGCGACGATGGTGGCGGCAAGAAGACGACGGCCGAGATCTGCAACGACGCCAAGGACAATGACGGCGACGGCCGCGTCGACTGCTATGACACCGACTGCGCCACCGACGCTGCCTGCAACACCAACAACAACGACGTCGAGATCTGCTCCAACGGCACCGACGATGACGGCGACGGCCTGGTCGACTGCCTCGACACCGCCGACTGCGCCACGGCCGCCAACTGCCAGGCCACCCAGGAAAACTGCACCAACGGCCAGGATGACGACGGCGACGGCGCCGTGGACTGCAACGACACCGACTGTGCCACGGCCGCCAACTGCCAGACCGGCTCCTGCACGATCGACAACATCTTCTTCGACAGCCCGCAGACCTGCGACACCGGCTTCATCTGCAGCATCAACGAGTCGATGCAGCCTGCCTGCCTGCCCGAGGCCAACTTTGCCGGCGGCACCTTCTATGGTGACTGCGGCGCCAACGGCGAGTGCCCCAAGGGTTCCGGCTGCTTCAACGACGGCACCAACAACCTGTGCATGCCCTTCTGCACCGACGCCCACACGACCTGCCCCGCCGGCGGCGCCTGCATCTACGGTGTCCAGGGCTCCGACGTCCTGTTCCTCTGCGGCCCGACCGACGACTGTGATCCCGTCACCGGCACCGGCTGCCCCACCCAGGGTGACGGCTGCTACCTCGCCGGCGGCGACGGCTCCGGTCTCTGCGTGGCCGCCGGCACGGCTGCCACTGGCGAAGCCTGCACCAGCCTCGACTCCTGCCTTCCGGGCCACATCTGCGCTGACGCCGGCTCCGGCAACCAGTGCATCGCCCTGTGCAGCAACACGGTCACCTGCACCGCGGGTTCCTGCCAGTCCATCGGCCAGAACGGCCTCCCCGCCGGCATCGGCGTGTGTCTGTAATTATTTCACCTCCCGCCCTTCTCTGCTCTACCATTCTTAAATAGCCAGGGTGAGTTTCCCAACGCAGTTTCGTGGTTTGAAACCGTATAGGAAATAGTTGACATTTTACGGGTGTCGTCGCAACGTGTGATCCGGACCCGTCCTACGGCAGAATGCCTTCCAAGGCGTGCGGTTTCACTTGCAATGAAGGAAGGGGTCTAGTACTTCTTGGCCGCAAGGGAGGTATCCGGAAACATGACCACAACTCTGTCCCAGCGTGCCCTCGACATCCCGCCGTCTCCCATTCGCAAGCTTTTGCCGTTCGAACTGGAGGCGCGCGCACGGGGAACCCAGGTCTTCAAGCTCAACATCGGCCAGCCCGACGTCCCGACGCCGCGGAGGTTCTTCGAGGCGCTGAACACCGATCTGCCCCCGGTCCTGGGGTACGGACCGTCCCAGGGTCTGCCCGAGTTCCAGCAGGCCGTGGCGCAGTACTACCAGCGCATCGGCATCCCGTTCGAGGCCCATGAGATCATGGCGACCGTCGGCGGCTCCGAGGCGCTCTTCTTCGCCTTCCTGGCGGTGGCCAACCCCGGCGACGAGATCATCGTGTTCGAGCCTTTCTATACGAACTACATCGGCTTCGCCATCTACGCCGGCGTGAAGCTGGTGCCCTTCACGACCCGGGCCGGGAACGGCTTCCACCTGCCGGAGCGCGCCGAGCTCGAGAAGTTGATCACGCCGCGGACCCGGGCGATCCTGGTCTGCTCTCCGAACAACCCCACCGGCACGGTGCTCACCCGCGCCGAGCTCGAGATGATCGGCCAGCTCGCGGTGGACCGGGACCTGTTCGTGATCTCCGACGAGGTGTACCGCGAGTTCGCCTACGACGGCCAGCTCCCCCCTTCCATGATGGTCGTCGAGCAGGCCCGGGACCGCGTCATCCTGTGCGACTCGATCTCCAAGCGGTTCTCCGCCTGCGGCGCCCGCATCGGCAACCTGGCGACCAAGAACGCGCAGGTGTTCCAGTCCGTGCTGCGGTTCGGCCAGGCGCGGCTGTGCCCGGCCACCGCCGAGCAGATGGGCGCGATCACGCTCTACACGCTGGGTCCGGACTATTACGAGGAGGTCCGCAGCGAGTACAAGGCCCGCCGCGACGCGATCTTCGAGGGGCTGATGGCCATCCCGCAGGTGGTCTGCCAGAAGCCGGCCGGCGCCTTTTACATCATGGCCCAGCTGCCCATCGACGACGGCGACCGGTTCGCCCAGTGGCTGCTGACCGACTTCGAGAGCGGCGGCCAGACCGTGATGGTCGCGCCCGGCGCCGGCTTCTATGCCACCGCCGGTGCGGGAAAACAGGAAATCCGTCTGGCCTACGTGCTCGAGAGCGCCCACTGCCGCCGCGCGATGGAGCTGCTTCGCGAGGCCGTGCAGGTGTATCCGGGATCGCTCCTGAAGTGAGCGGCCCAGGGAGGTCTTCATGTCGGATCCGAATCGCGAAAAGCTGCTCGAACTTCTGGTGAAGCACAGTTACGTCGAGGGTGAGGTCACCCTGGCCTCCGGCAAGAAGAGCAACTTCTACGTCGACTGCCGCCAGACCGTGCTGCGCGCCGAGGGGCACCTGTTCACGGGGCGCGTGTTCCTCGACATCATCCGCCGGGAGTTCCCCTCCGCCCGCGCCGTCGGCGGCGTGGTGCTCGGCGCCTGCCCGATCGCCAGCGCCGTGTCGCTGCAGAGCGCCGTCGAAGGGACGCCGCTGCCGGCGTTCTATCTGCGCAAGGAGCCCAAGGGGCACGGCATGGGCCGGCTCCTCGAGGGGCCGGTGACCCAGGGCACGCCCGTGGTCGTCGTCGAGGACGTGGTCACCACCGGCGGCTCCACGCTCAAGGCCATCGAGAGCGCCCGCGCCGAGGGGCTTGAGGTCGTGGGCGTCGTGGCGCTCGTGGATCGCGAGGAGAACGAGGCGGCCGCCACGCTTTCGGCCCAGCTGCCCTTCGTGGCGGTCTTCACCCGGACCGACATCATGGCCGCCGGCGCGGCGCGAAGGAATTCATGAGACCCGTCGCGACGTTCCTGATGGTCCTCGCGCTGACGGGCGCCTGCAGCCGCGGGCACTCGCTGGTCAACATCAGCCACTCGCCGGTCCAGTTGAAGCCCGCCGACTACAGCCGGATCCTGAAACGCTGGACCCGCGCGTACCGGATCATCCAGCAGTTCGACACGACCCTGGACATCCACGCCACGCTGCTGTCCTGGGAGTTCCGGTGGGCCTACACGGTGGCGGTGTCCCGGTGGTTCAGGCTGACCGAGACGGAGAAGAAGAAGTTGTGGGCCACGGCCCAGCAGGAGCTGGGGTCGGGCGTGGAGTTCGTCGTGGCCACAGCCTCCACGGAGAGCTCCTGGAACGACCTCGAGAAGGGGACGCCGGAT
>PHBF01000189.1 GCA_002841905.1 Deltaproteobacteria bacterium HGW-Deltaproteobacteria-17 | reverse complement strand
TGGTCAGGTCGCCCAGCGGGAACGCGATGCGCTGCAGCTGCTCGTGCGCGAGCTGGTGGATGAAGTACGTCTGGTCCTTGGTGCGGTCGAGGGCGCGGCGCAGGTGGAGGCGCCCGTCGCGCTCGACGATGCGGGCGTAGTGCCCGGTGGCGAAGCGGTCGAACGAGACGCCCGCGGCCGCGGCCTTCTCGAGGAGGAAGCCGAACTTCACCTTCTTGTTGCAGACCACGCAGGGGTTGGGCGTGCGGCCGGCGAGGTACTCGGCGCGGAAGTAGTCCAGCACGAAGGTCCGGTATTCCTGGCACAGGTCCACGACGACCAGCTCCATGCCGAGCTGGCCGCAGACGGCCTCGGCCGCGGCGATGTCCTCCTCCTCGCCGGGGCCGTAGCACGCGTGCTTGAGGCCCTCCTGGATCTGCACGGCGCCGTCCCAGATCTTCATGGTCAGGCCCACCACCGAGTGCCCCTGCGCCTTGAGCAGCGCCGCGGTCACCGACGAGTCCACGCCCCCGCTCATGCCGACGGCGTAATCAAAATGTCCGGTCGTCATCGAAGTCCACTCCCGCCGCACCACGGCGGCGTCGCACCATAAACCGGGATGAACCGGAAGAAAAAGAAAAAATCAGTTTCTGCCAGCCGTTCTCCGGCACCTGCCGTCAGGCAGCCACCTGAGGCGCCCGCAAAAGGGCGCCGGATCATCATTGCAAGGGCAGTTCCCCTGCCCCGGGCAGTTCCCCTGCCCCGGGCAGCTCAGGCGCCGGCTGCGGCCAGTCCATCGGGGCCGGCACGATGGGCGCGGGCATCTGCTTCACGATCAACTCGATCAGGTCGCGGGCGTTGTCGGGGGCCTGGCCGCGCCGGTGGTTGTTGAAGTGGACGCGCAGCTTCTTCGTGGTCCGGCGCAGCGTGTCCAGCCGGGGCAGCCAGGCGGAGAGCTCGGCCGGGCTGTAGCGGTAGTCGTAGCGCGCGGCGCCGTCGGAGCCCCACCAGTTGGCCTCGTTGCGGCCGTGGAAGCGCACGTAGCCCAGGTCCGACGTGGCGCGGTCCAGCGACGGCGGCAGGCCCGGCAGGTCCGGGGCGTCCACCGCGCACAGCCCGACGCCGGCCCTGGACAGCGCCTCGAACACGCGGGGCGTCATCCACTGCACGTTGCGGAACTCCACCACGCAGGGGAACGCCTGCAGCCGGTCGAGCAGATCCCGCAGGTAGCGGCGCCGGTCGGGCTCGTAGTGGAAGGAGAACGGGAACTGCAGCAGCACGGCGGCGAGCTGGTTGTTGCGGGCCAGCGGCTCCAGCGCGGCGGCGAACTCGGTGGCGGACGCCTTCCACGTGGCGGGGTCGATGCGGTGGGTCAGGCTCTCATGGGCCTTGACTGAAAAATCGAACGTGGACGGCACGCGGTCGCGCAGGGACGCGAGCCCCTCGGCGTCGGGCATGCGATAGTAGGAGAAGTTGAGCTCCAGCGTGCCGAAGAAGCGGGCGTAGTAGGCAAGAAAGTCCTTGCGCGCCAAGCCTTTGGGGTAAAAAGTGCCGATCCAGTCGAGATAGTCGAAGCCACTGGTGCCCACGCGGATGTCGTTCACGGACGCGCCTCCTGCCGGAGTGCAGAATACCTTACAGGTGTTCGGGTGTCCACCGGTTTGTTCGGGGGCGCCGGGACCGGTCGATGCGCTTGTTGTTAAATATTTATTGAACGTAATAGACGAAGGACGTGAAGCTGGCCGACTCGTTGTACAGCCGGTAGCCCGCCTTGCCGGTGAAGGAGGAGGAGCCGGCGTAGGAGTCGGAGTAGGTGATCTCGGCGGTGGCGCCGGTGGCGTCGCTGTAGACGCAGCGGATCGCGGGGTTGACGACGTAGGCGCGCATCTTGCGCGGCGTGTTGTCGACCGCGGTGGTGGTGACGTTGGTCGTGGCCAGCTGGGTCCACCCCATGTTGTTGTAGGTGATGTACTTCCAGAACTGCAGCTGCTTGAGGTCGCGCTCGTACAGGCACTCGTAGGCGATGGAGAGATTGCCGTTGCTGGTCTGCCAGCCGAAGATCACGCCGGCCCAGTTGGCCTGGTCCACGGGGGCTGCGCGGTAGAAGAAGTTGACCTCGACGGAGTAGTTGCTGGCCGCCAGGGCCAGGGGGTGCAGGTAGTTTCCGTCGGTGTCGTTGCCCGCGAAGCCGTTGATCAGGTCCGCGCCGGCGGTCCAGGTGCCGCGCACGGTGGTCCACGAGGTGGTGCTGGGCATCATCGACTCGAACACGCTGATGGTGGACAGCGCCGTGGCGCCGGCCGGGCTCTCGCAGACGTTGCCGATCTGATCGCCGTCGGCGTTGACCTGGGTGGCGTTGCCGTAGGTCGGGCAGTTGTCGCAGTTGTCGTCGACGCCGTCGCCGTCCTCGTCGTGTCCGACGTAGCAGCCGAGCATCACGAAGTCGGAGCAGCCGGCGTTGCACAGGAGCGTGCCGGCCGTGCGGCAGCCCAGGGTGAGGCAGCTCTGGCCGTCGAGGTTGCTTCCGTCGCAGACCTCGGAGCCGTCGATCAGGTTGTTGCCGCACAGGGAGCAGCCCGAGGTGTTGAAGGCGCTGCAGCCCCCGGCGCAGGCCAGCGTGCCGCCGTAGAATCCCTCGGTCAGGCAGGTCTTGCCGTTGAGATCGGTGCCGTCGCAGACCTCGGTGCCCTCGGCGTGGTTGTTGCCGCACACCTGCGTCAGGCAGGCGGTGGTGTCGAACCCGGCGCAGTCGGCCTCACAGGCGAGGTCGCCGCCGGCGAACCCGAGGCCCAGGCAGGTGTTGCCGGCCAGGTTGGCGCCGTCGCACAGCTCATCGCCGTTGATGATCCCGTTGCCGCACAGGGTGCAGCCGGACGTGTCGAAGCCGAAGCAGTCGGACTCGCAGGCGAGGTCGCCGCTGGCGAACCCGAGGCCCGCGCAGGTGTTGCCGGCCAGGTTGGCGCCGTCGCACAACTCGAGGCCCTCGATGATCCCGTTGCCGCACTCGGGGCCGGTGCCCTCGCAGCCCGTGAGCACGAACGAGAGGCAGCCCGGGGCGCAGGCCAGCGCGCCGCCGGTGAAGCCCTGGGTGATACAGGTCTGGCCGGCCAGGTCGGTGCCGTCGCAGACCTCGTCCCCCTCGATGAGGTTGTTGCCGCAGACCGGGCCGGTGCCTTCGCACCCTGAGACGTCGAACGAGAGGCAGTCGGTGGCGCAGGCCAGGGTGCCGCTGTCAAAACCCCGCGTGACGCAGGTGCTGCCGGCCAGGTCGGTGCCGTCGCAGGTCTCGCCGGCCTCGAGCAGGTCGTTGCCGCAGACGGGGTTGCTCACGTTGTTGAGGTTGTTGAGGTTGTTGACGTTGTTCGAGGCGACGGCCTTCAGACCGGACGTGTCGAAGTTGCAGGCGGACACCGTCGCGGCCAGCGCGGCCACGAGGATCAGGAACAGACAGGATGGGTTGCGCATGACGAACCTCCGTCAATACGATAGCAGAGATCGGCGAGGAATCAATTGTAAATAAAAAACTTATTGATATGTGATGAAGGACGTGAAGTTGGCACGGTCCGTATAGACGCGCACGCCGGGCTTGCCGCCCATGCTGCCGACGCTGACGCTGTCGGTGAAGGCCAGGCTGCCGGTGGCGCCGCTCTCGTCGGTGTAGTAGCAGCGGACGCCGGTCGAACTGTAGACGGCCCGCAGGCGGTGCCACTGGCCGTTGGTGACCGAAGTGGACACCGTGGTGCCGGCCTGCATGCTCCATCCGGTGGTGCCGTACTTGTACAGGCCCATCTCCTTGAGCTCGCGCTCGTAGGTGCACTCCCAGCCCGCCGACAGGACGCCGGCGATGGTCTGCCATCCGAAGAGCACCGCCACCCAGTTGTTGCCCGCGCCGGGGTTCTCGGGGTAGTGGAACGTGGTCTCCACGGAGAAGGCGGCCCCCGAGAGCGTGTCGTTGTGGAGATAGTTGCCGCCACCGGTGGCGTTGCCCGTGAGGAGATCCACGCCCCAGGTCCAGGTGCCGCCGTACGAGGACCACGAGCCGGCGTTGTTCGTGAACGGGTCGAAGGTGACGATGCGGGACAGGACGGTCCCGCCGGTGGGTGACTCGCAGAGGTCGCCGAGGCCGTCGCCGTCGCTGTCGTTCTGCCCGATGTTGTGGATGGTGGGGCAGTTGTCGCAGTTGTCGTCGATGCCGTCGCCGTCCTCGTCGTGTCCGGCGTAGCAGCCGGTGTAGTCGTACGACTGGCAGTCCCCGGCGCAGGTCACCTGTCCGGACCGGCAGCCCAGATCGGCGCAGGACTCGGGAATGCCGCCGTTGCCGTCACAGACCTCGCCAAGGTCGAGCTGGTTGTTGCCGCACATGTTGCAGTCGGAGGTGTCCAGGGACAGGCAGCCGGGGCTGCACTGGAGGGTGCCGCCGAAGTAGCCTTCGGTCAGGCACGTGGCGCCGCCCAGGTCGTTGCCGTCGCAGACCTCGGGGTCCTCGATGGTGCCGTTGTTGCATACCTGGCTCAGGCAGGAGGCGGTGTCGAAGGACAGGCAGTCCAGCTCGCACAGGAGCGTGCCGCCCACGAAGCCCTCGGACAGGCACGTGGCGCCGCCCAGATCGCCGCCGTCACAGACCTCGGCGCCCTCGATGGTGCCGTTGCCGCAGGTCGGGCCGCTGCAGCCGGAGGTGTCGAAGTCGGCGCAGCCGGGTTCGCAGGCGAGATCTCCGGAGAGGAAGCCGCGTGAGACGCAGGACTCGTCGCCCAGGTCGGTGCCGTCGCAGACCTCGGTGCCCTCGATGCTGTTGTTGCCGCAGACCGGGCCGGTGCCCTCGCAGGCGGACGTGTCGAAGCCCGCGCAGGTGTCCAGGCAGGCCAGGGTGCCGCTGTCGAAGCCCTGGGAGACGCAGTTCTGGCCGGCCAGATCGGTGCCGTCGCAGACCTCGGCGCCCTCGATGCTGTTGTCGCCGCAGACCGGGCCGGTGCCCTCGCAGGCGGACGTGTCGAAGCCCGCGCAGGTGTTCAGGCAGACCAGCATGCCGCTGTCGAAGCCCTGGGAGACGCAGGTCTGACCGCCCAGGTCGCCGCCGTCGCAGACCTCGGTGCCTTCGATGGTGCCGTTGCCGCAGGTGGCGTTGTTGGTGGAGACGGGATTGAGCCCGGAAGTGTCGAAGGTGCACGCCGTGCAGGCCAGGATCGCCGCCGCAAGGGTCCAGCTGCGCATGCCGCACGGGACCCCGGCGAGCCGGGAACGCGTGGAGAATAATTTAAACATGGGCACCACCTCCGGGATATACGTTATCAAATATTATGTAAGATTCAATCCATGTTTTGTTGATTATCGGGATTGTCACCAGGCGGCGACCTCGATCAAATTCCCATGCAGCCTTCGCAGAGGGCTCACGTCGGCCGGAGATTCTGCCCGGGAAGCCCGACGGGGTTGACCCGCCCACGGGGTTCCCTGTAGATTCCTTTCAGGAGTCATCATGAAGACGCATCCGATCCTGCTGTTCGCCGTCCTGGTTTCCGCATCCCTCCCGGCGCGCGCCGGGGATCCGCCCATCAAGTTCAACGGCGACCTCCGCTTCCGTCACGAGATGCTCAAGGCGGGCGACGGGGAGCTCGACCAGCGGCAGCGCATCCGCCTGCGCTTCGGCGCGCTCTCGGAGATCAACGAGCAGCTGGAGCTCGGCCTCCAGATCGCCACCGGCGACGGCGCGCCGGGC
Source organism: Deltaproteobacteria bacterium HGW-Deltaproteobacteria-17 (assembly GCA_002841905.1). GTDB lineage: Bacteria > Myxococcota_A > Polyangia > HGW-17 > HGW-17 > HGW-17. The sequence goes on along the minus strand of PHBF01000189.1, from coordinate 389 downwards.
TCGCTGAACCAGACGCTCTCGCCGGCGTTCGAGAAGAAGCCGATGGTCTTCGATCTGGCGTTCTTCCGCTACCGACCGCTCGAGGGGCTGTCCATCCTGGGCGGCAAGATCCGGAACCCCTTCTACCGCCCGGGGGACTCCCAGTTGGTGTGGGACAGCGATCTGACCCCCGAAGGGCTCAGCGTCCTGTTCGCGCACCAGTGGACGAAGGTCAAGCTCTTCGCCACGGGCGTGGCCTTCTGGACCGCGGACCGGAAGGACGGCGAGCCCGACGCGCACCTGCTCGGCGGCCAGGCCGGCGCGGGGATGAAGTTCGGTGACTTCCTGCTGGTGGTCTCCGGCGGCCTGTACAACTACACGAAGCTGGTCGGCCGCGCCCCGCTGTACGA
>PHBF01000188.1 GCA_002841905.1 Deltaproteobacteria bacterium HGW-Deltaproteobacteria-17 | reverse complement strand
TCTGACCGGGGTTCAAAAAATCGTGTCCGGCATGTATTACACCTGCGCCCTTCTGGCGGACGGGACAGTCCGTTGCTGGGGGCGGAACTCCTTTGGCCAGCTGGGCAACGGTTCTTACAGCAACGCCAACGCTCCAGTGACCCCCACCGGTCTGACCGGCGCCATCTCCATCGCCGTGTCCAACAGCCACACCTGCGCGGCGCTGGCCTCGGGCGGGGTGAAATGCTGGGGCTACAACCTCTACGGGAAGTTGGGCGACGGCACGCAGACGACCAGGACCACCCCGGTCAGCGTGCTTGGCGTGACTGATGTCATCGATGTCGCGGTCGGTTATTATCACACGTGTGCGCTCAGCGGCGACGGCACGGTCCGCTGCTGGGGCGGAAACGAACGGGGTCAACTGGGTGACGGCACGCTCACGAACCGACTGAGCCCCACACCGGTGCCTGGCATCACGGCGACGTCGCTGGGGGCGGGCGTCGATTTCACCTGCGTGCGGACGTCGGGGGGCACAGCCTACTGCTGGGGCGACAACTTCGATGGCCAGCTCGGCGCCAACAACTATCCATTCAGTTTCGTCCCGATGTCTGTTCTGCCCTGATTTGCGACCTCATCCTTTCCACAGGACATTCTCCTTATAGACAATCCGGCCCATTCTGCCATAAGATGGGCCCCGTTCCGTGAACCGCGCCTGCCGACCCTGCTCGGTGGCGCGCCGACATCGTCCAAGGAGTAGCGCTATCATGGCGAGTGTGACCTTTCGCAACGTGGTGAAGTCGTACGGTGAGGTGGTGGTCGTCCCGAAGATGGATTTGTCCATACCTGACGGGAAGTTCACGGTGCTGGTGGGGCCTTCGGGCTGCGGCAAGAGCACCACGCTGCGCATGATCGCCGGGCTCGAGGAGGTGTCCTCCGGGGACCTGCTCATCGGCGAGAAGCGCGTCAACGACGTGCTGCCCCGGGATCGCGACATCGCCATGGTGTTCCAGAGCTATGCGCTCTATCCGCACATGACGGTGCGCGAGAACATGGCCTTCGGCCTCAAGCTGCGAGGCATGCCGGCCAAGGAGATCGAGACACGCGTGGCCGAGGCCTCGACCATGCTGGGCCTGGATCCCCTGCTGGAACGCCGCCCCAAGGCGCTCTCGGGCGGCCAGCGGCAGCGCGTGGCCATGGGCCGCGCCATCGTGCGCCGTCCCCAGGTGTTCCTGTTCGACGAGCCCCTGTCCAACCTCGACGCCAAGCTCCGCGGCGAGATGCGCCGCGAGATCGCCCGGCTGCACCAGCGCCTGGCCACGACCATCGTCTACGTCACCCATGACCAGGTCGAGGCCATGACGCTGGCCGACCGCATCGTCGTCATGGAGCGCGGGCACATCCGGCAGATCGGGCAGCCCCTGGAACTGTACCACCGGCCCGACAACAAGTTCGTGGCGGGCTTCATCGGCTCGCCCACGATGAACTTTTTCGATCTGGACGTGAAGTCCGAGGGCGGGGCGACGACCCTGGCGGGGCCCGGCTTCACCCTGCCGGTGCCGGAGCGCTTCGACGTGGCCGGCCACGACCGCGTGTGCCTGGGGATCCGGCCCGAGGGAGGGCGGATCGTCCCCGTCGAGGAGAAGCCGGGGATCCTCAGGGCGACCGTCGAGGTCGTCGAGCCCCTGGGCGCGGAGATCCACCTGACCCTGGGTTCGGAGCTGGGGCTCCTGACCGTGGTCGTGGGGCCGGACCGGCTGGCCGCCGTGGGTGACGCCGTGGGCGTGGCGTTCCCGGCCGAGGCTCTGCACCTCTTCTCCCTGGCCGAGGGTCAGGAGCACCTGCGCCGCGCGACGGCCGAGGAGGCGCACGCATGACACGATCGGCCTGGTTGTGGATCGCCGGGTGCGTCGTTCTGCTGGGCCTGATCGGCCTGCAGATCACGTTGCGGATGCAGGCGGTGGCCGGCTCGGCCGACCGCATCGTCCTGTGGCACGCCTACATCGGCCGCGAGGCCGACGCCCTGCTGGAGCTGGTCGCCGCCTACAACGCGGATCCAGAGCTCAACGGCGGCGTGAAGGTCGAGGTCCTCTCGGTGGCCTTCGGCAACTTCCCGGACAAGCTCACCAACGCGCTGCCGCGGGGGCAGGGGCCCGACGTGTTCATCTACGCCCACGACCGGCTCGAGGACTGGAAGGCCAAGGGGCTGCTGGCGCCCGTGGACTTCTGGATCCGGCCCGGCGACATCGCCGACTTCGCGCCGGAGCGGGTGCTCTCGGCGTTCGTCCGCGAGAACCGGCTCTACGGGCTGCCGCTCACCGCCAAGAACCTGGCGCTCTACGTGCGGCGCCTGCCCGACGGCACCGACGTGGCCGCGCGGGTGCTGGCCGCCACCGCCCGCAACGAGTGGACCTTCGAGACGTTCCACAAGCTCGCCACGGATCTGACGCGGCCGTGTCCGTGGGATACGAGCCTGAAGTGCTACGGGCTCGGGGTCCAGGCCGACGACGCCTACCATCACGCCATGTGGCTGCACGCGGCCGGCGGATCCTACCTCGACGCGCAGGGGCGGCCCGACACCCGCTCCGCGGCCCACGAGAAGGCCGCCTGGTACGCGCACACCCTGGCCGGCGCCCACAAGCGCGCCGTGGTGCCGCCGGAGTTGTCCTATCCGCTCATGAGCGACATGTTCATCAAGGGCGAGGTCGCCATGGTCATCTCCGGGCCGTGGTTCCAGAGCCAGCTCGACCCGTCCCGGGTGCCGTACACCGTGGTGGACTTCCCCGAGGTCGAGGGGCGCTACCCGGCTCCGTTTCTGTCCCTCGAGGGGCTGTACCTGAGCGCGCGCTCGACCAAGCCCGACGCGGCCATGCGCCTGATGAAGTATCTCGCCGGCGCCGACTCCGCCCGGCTCCGGGCGCAGACCGCGGGGCAGGTGCCCATCCGGGCGGCCGTGGCCGACCAGATGCGCGCCGAGTGCCGCACCGACCCCCGGTGCGCGTTCGACCGCTTCTTCTACTCGCAGTTCCTGGCCATCGCGGCCAGGAGCGTCGTGATGCCCGCCACGCCCGAGGCGCGCGTGATGTGGCCGCCGTACACCAAGGCCCTGACCGCCATCATCCGACGCAACGCGCGGATCCGTGACGCCCTGTCCGAGGCCGACTGGGAGATCTCCCGGTACATCGGCGCCTGTGCGGTCAAGGGAGGTGAGCGATGAGTCTCTGTCTGCGATCCTTCCTGTGCAGCCGTCGCGGCGCCCTGTGGTTCGGCGCCGTGGGATCGGCGCTGATGCTGCTGCTGGGGCTGCTGGTCGTCGAGCGCGTGCAGAGCCGTGAGCAGAAGAACGGCATGGAGCGCCGCGCGCTGGAGACCCTGGGGCGCTTCAACACCGGCACACCCGCGGCCCAGCTGCCGGGTGTGGAGCGGGCCTTCGTGCTCCGGCCCCAGAGCCTGCCGCACCACCTCGTGCGGTTCTCCTTCGTGTCGGGCTGGGACCGGATGAAGCCGGACGCGCAGTTCGCCGGGGAGTTGACGGATCCCTCCACGCGCCGCCTGCATGATCTGGCCGCCGCCGCGGTCTACCGCAATTCCTACGAAATCGCCTGGGATCACAGCGGCCCCGTCTCCCTGATCATCGCGGCCTGGGCGGGCAAGGACAATGCCTATATCGTCGTGATGCCCCAGAGCGTCGCGCCCCCGGCGTTTCCGTGGGCGCCGTTTCTGCTCGCGGGCGTCCTGATCCTGCTGTGCCTGCTGCTGGTGCCCGCGGCCTGGGCCCCCCTGGCGGCGTTCACGGCCGCCTTCGTGCCGCTGCTGGTGTTCCTGGCGGGCTACCGCATCGCGCCCTACGAGGGCACGGGGGCGCACCTGTCGGCCTTCGGCGCGGGCATGGGCCACGGCACCTTCCGCTGGTTCCTCCTCGCCGCCGCCGTCCTGCTCGGTGCCGCCGGCGCCGCCTGGCGTCACGGCATCGCCGGCCGATTCTTCACGGGCCTGCGCGAGCACCGCGTGGCCATGACCTACGTCGTTCCGGCCATGGTCGGCATGCTGGTGCTGGTGCTGGTCCCCTTCGCCGCGGGCCTGGCCCTGGGCTTCTTCTCGCACTGCAACGGCAACTTCGCCTTCGTGGGACTTCGCAACTTCTGGGAGATCCTGTCCGGCGGCGGCGCGGCGATCACCCACCCGCTGAACTTCTGGTTCACCCTCGGCGTGACCCTGATGTGGACGCTGTTCAACGTCGTGCTCCACGTGGGCATCGGCCTGGGCCTGGCGCTGCTGCTCAAGGACCCGCTGCTGCGCATGAAGGGCGTGTACCGCGTGCTGCTGATCATCCCGTGGGCCATGCCCAACTACATCACCGCCCTCATGTGGAAGGGCATGTTCCAGCAGCAGTACGGCGCGATCAACGTGCTGCTGGACTCCCTGGGCATCGGCTCGATCTCCTGGTTCTCCACGTTCTGGCCCGCGTTCATGGCCAACGTCCTGACCAACACCTGGCTGGGCTTCCCCTTCATGATGGTCGTCAGCCTGGGGGCCCTGCAGAGCATCCCCACGTCGCTCTACGAGGCCGCCGAGGTCGACGGCGCGTCGCGCTGGCAGCAGTTCCGCCTGATCACGCTGCCGCTTCTGCGCCCGGCCCTGTTCCCGGCCATCGTGCTGGGCAGCATCTGGACGTTCAACATGTTCAACATCATCTACCTGGTGTCCGCGGGCGAGCCCGGCGGCTCCACGGACATCCTGATCACCGAGGCCTACCAGTGGGCGTTCAAGCGCGGCGAGCGCTACGGCCTGGCCGCGGCCTACGCGGCGCTGATCTTCGTGGTGCTCCTGCTGTACTCGAAGATGGCCAACCGGCTCTCGCGCGCCGGGGAGGACATGTGATGAAACCATCCAGCCGCACCCGGCTCATCCTGACCCACGTGTTTCTGATCTCCTTCACGATCCTCACCCTGTACCCGGTGATGCTCGTCGTGAAAAAATCCCTCACGCCCGGCGACCACTTCGAGCGCAGCCTCAACCCCGTGCCCACCAAGGTGACCTTCGACCACTACAAGGCGGTCATCGGCAGCAAGGACAGCGCCGGGCGCAGCCTGTTCGGGCGCCAGCTGCTCAACTCCCTGGTCGTGGCGCTGGCCACCACCCTCGTGGGCATGTTCCTGGCGGCCACGGCGGCCTACGCGTTCTCGCGCTTCCGGTTCCCGGGGCGGGCGCTGGGGCTGTCGATGTTCCTGGTCGTGCAGATGTTCCCGGCCACGCTGATCATGATCCCGCTCTACGTCCTGCTGGACAAGCTGGGGCTGCTCAACTCGGTGGCCGGCCTGGTGCTGGTGTACTCGACCACGGCCATCCCGTTCTGCGTGTGGATGCTCAAGGGCTACTTCGACACCATCCCCAAGGAGCTCGAAGAGGCCGCCTGGATCGACGGGGCCACCCGCTTCGGCATGTTCTGGCGCGTGGTGCTGCCGCTGTCCCGTCCGGCCCTGGCCGTCACCGCGCTGTTCTCGTTCATGACCGCCTGGAACGAGTACATCCTGGCCGAGACCTTCCTCAACGAGGAGACCGCCTACACCCTGCCGGTGATGCTCCAGCACTACGTCGGATCCCACTCCACCTCGTGGGGCAGCTTCGCGGCCGGCTCCGTGCTCGTGTCCATCCCGGTGATGGCCCTGTTCTATGTGCTCCAGAAGCACCTCGTGGGCGGCCTCACCGCCGGCGGCGTCAAGGGCTGATCCATCCCGTGCGCCGGCTCCCGGGGAGCGCGGAAATTCCGGGCTTTGGCGCCGGCTCCCGGGGAGCGCGGAAATTCCGGGCTTTGGCGCCGGCTCCCGGGGAGCGCGGTAATTCCGGGCTTTGGCGCCGGCTCCCGGGGAGCGCGGAAGCTCTGCTTCCGCCTTTTCTTCTTCTCCCCATTCCCCGCATTTTCCTTGATTCGGCTGCACTTGAACCGTCCGCGCCTGCACCAACGCTTCTGGCGGTTGCACCAAAACCGTCCGCGCCTGCACCAACGCTTCTGGCGGTTGCACCAAAACCGTCCGTGCCTGCACCAACGCTTCTGGCGGTTGCACCAAAACCGTCCGTGCCTGCACCAACGCTTCTGGCGGTTGCACCAAAACCG